>JAOZTW010000123.1 GCA_029938985.1 Bacteroidales bacterium
TACTATTTTGGTAATTGCATTTATAACTATCTAATTATAATATAATTATATTATATTTTTAATGATATATATGCAAAATTGATTTTTACAAATCATTGATAATCATCACAAAATGAACACAAAAACTTTAGTTCTTAATTATCAATTCCTAATTTATTTATCTTTCCCGTAATATAATTTTATTAAGAAAGGATATTCTTGGTCTTTGGGGTTTAGCTCACAAGCTGTTCGTAGGCTGTTTAAGGCATTTTTCTTTTCTCCTTTTAACGAAAAATACAAACTTTCCATAAGTTTAATATTTCCATTAACAAAGTTATCCATTTTTTGGGGTTGGCTAACATTATTAAACATATTGTCAACAGCACAACGGTTTTCGGAGAAGTATTTTAAATTATCGTAAATATTATTAGCCTCAAAACATTTAAAAGAGAAAAATTCGGTATAACTTAAATTATCTTTATTAATTTTTAGATTTTTTGTCAGCTCTTCAATTTTCTGGCTATCAAACACCAAACATGCAGCTATATGGTATGGTTCAAGATACATAAAATCATCTTTTGGCATTTGGTTAACTTTATTAGTCCAAGTTTCAAAATCAATTTTTCCTGCGTTTTTTTGTCCAAACAATATTGCATGATACTGCCCCAACCAAACTGATGAATTTGGAAAAACAGAATGAAATGTTTTTATAATTCCCATCAAATCCTCTTGTCGGAGCTTGTGTAAGGGTAGGTATTGCGAAACCATACCGCTATCTGTTAGGTGGTTGTAGCATTGTTGAAAATACTCCTGCGTATATAAACTGCCAGAGCCAAGCACAGGGTGTGTGGGGTCGCAAGAAATTAAGTCGTATTTTTTGCTTGTAGTTTGCAAAAAATGCCTTCCATCTCCCGAAATAATATTTAATCTTTTGTCTAAGTAAACTCTAAAATTAAATTCGTTGTAATGTTTTGCCGATTTTACCAAGCCAGTTACCAACTCCACACAGTCAATACTTTTAACCTCTTCATGCGAGGCTATTGCCGAAGTTGTAACACCAATTCCAAAACCAATTATTAATGCGTTTTCACATTTTAGATTAGAAAAAAACGGTATATGTCCCACCATTTTAACAGCTTTAATAGCATCGTAGTTTGAGCCAATAACCGAGCTGTTATTAATAAAAGTACTTTTTCCAAAAACACCTTTTTTGGGTTCATCTACCACTATTATAGTACCTTCAATAGTTTCGTTGTATGTTAATATTTTTTTATCAAATTTTTTGATAGAAGGAGGAACAAATCGTATTTGTTTGGTAAACAACACTGATATTAATAATATTACAGAAACGGCAATAAGTGCGTTTTTGTAAGTTGCAATTTTTTTGTACGATTTTATTTTAAAAGTAATATAAACAGCCACTCCCAAAAGCAACAACACAAACAAAAGTATTGATTTTCCTACGCCAAGTGTAGGAATTAGTAAAAAAGTGGCTATTGCAGGACTTGCTACTGAGCCAATTGTGTTTGTCATTAAAACCTGCCCCACATTTTTGCTAATATCTGCAAGCCCTTTGGAGTTCATGCTACATGCCAGCGGAAAAGCAAATCCTGAGACTATTGCAGGTGGCAAAACAATTAACAATGAGGCTATTATTGGTACTAATATAAGTCTAACATAAGGATTTTCTATTGCATTTTTTAAAGGAAATAATAGTATTTCGGGTAATTTGTATAAAATAGATAATCCAAACAAGGCAAACAAAGCTATAAAAATAATAGACCTTAGTATTGTAATATCATTGTTTTTTATTTGCAAAGCTCTTCTTTTATACAACAGACTACCAATTGATAAGCCCAAAATTACAAAAGTTGTTATTAATGTAAAAGTATAACTTGTGTTGGTAAAATATGTTCTAAAAATTCGTATCCAAACAATTTGCAAACCCAGAATAGCAAAACCAATAATAAAAGTTGATATTAAAGCTATTTTAGGCGAATTTATAGAGTTATTATTTTGAGGTTTTTGAGTTTTTTTATCTGTAATTACTTGCACAGAAGTATTATATTTTTTGGAAATAAACACATAAGCAGCAAGCAATAAATTGATAACAACGGCAACAATAATTGTTTGTTTTTGTCCAATTGTGCCAAGTAACACAAAACCAGTAAACAACCCTCCTATTGTGCTACCAAGAGTTTCAAAAGCGTAGATTGTACCAATGTTTGTTGCAAGTTTTTTTTGGTCTGAAACAACTATTTTACTAACCAGCGGAATTATGCCCCCCATAAAAAAGGCGGGTATTAAAAGCAAAATAAAACTAAGTGCAAAAAAAGTTATATCGGCCAGCAAATGATTTGTAAACAAGCGATATAGTATTGGAATAACTTTTCCTATAACCAATAAATTGACAAAACTCATTAATGCTATTGATGCCAAATTAACAGATAAAAGTTTGCCCAGATTGTTTGTTTTGTTGGCATGTTTTCCTAAAATAAATGCTCCAAGCCCAAAACCTGCCATAAACGACATCAACACAATAGTTGATGCAGTAACCGTAGAACCAAGTATTAAGGATAGGTATCTGTTCCAACTAACTTCGTATATCAAAAATGAAAATCCTGCAAAAAAGATTATCAAAAAAATTAATTTATTACTATTTTTTTTCATCATACAAATAATTCAAATTTATCAGTGATTGTTTGGCGAACTTACTTTACTTCATCTTCAAATTTATATTTTCTTTCACACAAAAGTTCAAACTGTTCTTTTGCAGTGTTGTGTCCCAGTAAATTTGCCTCTCTTAGGTCTTTACACAAATTATATTGACCATAATCAATATTTGATAATTCTTTAACCAAAGCTCTTTGATAATATGCTTCGGCATTTTTTGGGTTCAATTTTATTGCTTTGTCCAAATCCGAAATTGATTTACGATAATCATTTCTTTTTTTGTGTCCCATAGCTCTAAAAAGGTATATTTCATCGTCTTCCTGTATTTCTAATGCTTTATCATAGTCGTCCATCGCAAGATTTACATCTTGTTTTTTCATTCTTATTTTTCCTTTTTGATAATATGCCATATAATTGGCAGAATCCAATTCTATTGTTTTAGAATAATCGGCAAATGCTTTATCCAGATTTCCCATTTCAAGAAAACAATTTCCTCGTTTTAAATAAAAATATGAATTAGCATTATCCATAACTATTAATTTGTTAAAATCAACCAACGAACCACTGTAATCCTGCATTTTATATTTTAAATCTGCTCTTGCTTCAAATACTGTTTTTTCATTAAATCCCTCAATTTTAGCTGCTTCGTTTAAATCCAATAATGCCTCTTCCATTTTATCAAGCTCCACATTTACAAGCGACCTACTATTATATGCAGACCAGTTATCTTCCCACAATTCTATTGCTTGATTATACAACTTTAAAGCCTCCTCCATATTACCTGCCTCAAACTCGCTTATTCCTTTAGTAACTAATTCATTTGATTGTTTCTCTACATCAGAACAAGCCACAAAGAAAGTAGCAACAATAAATAAAATTAATAGTAATAAATTATTTTTTTTCATAAATATAAATTTTTAGGGGAAATTTGATTGAATTTCAACTGAATTTCCATTGTTTTTCAACCGAATTTTCATTGTTTTTTAACTATTTTTTAAAATATCGTATTGTAATATTGTTATTTTTTTTCCTTCAATATTAATAATTTTTTTCTTTTTAAATTCGCTAAGTAACCTTACAGTGTTTTCCATCGACATTGCACATAATTCAGAAAGTTCTTTTCTTGTTAGTGGTAGTATAAACTCTTTGCTTTTGAATACATTATCCGAAAAATCTAATAAAACATCTATCAAACGTTCCTTTACCTGTTTTTGATTAAACTCTATAATTTTTTGAAAAACATGGCTTGTGCATTTGCTTACTAAACTTGTTATTTCAAAGTGAAAATCTGAATTTTTTTTGATAATATCAATAAAAAAATCTTTGCTACTCATACAAAGTACAGAGTCTTCAATTACCGAAATAGAATAATAATATCTTTCGTTTAAAAACAAAGATTGTAATCCAACATAATTGCCAGCTCTAACTAATTTGACAATAATATTTTTTTTATTACCCTCCAAAAATACTTTTACTTGCCCATCTAAAACGTATATTGCTTCTGTTACATCAGAACCTTGTTTTACAATGGTTTCTCCTTTTTTAAAATTAACAATCATGCAATTAGATTGTATTTTATTTATTTCGCTGTTTGGTAACATGTTCTTAAACTTAGAAATATAAGGGCAATTTTTACAATTATTTGATTTTGTAGGATTTGACATGGCTGTACTTTTTATTATTTGGCAAAATTATTAATATAATTTTTAATGGCAAAAAAATTGATAACAATCAATATTCTATTCTTTTTTCACAAGTACAACTTTTTGTTTATCAGCTTTTGCTATTTTTTCAAAAAAATCTATTAGTAATACATAATCTGACGATGGAAAAAGTCCTGCATTCATTTTTAAGATTCTTGTGTAAACTATTTTATTATCAACAATTTCAACAGAGTATTCAAAATCGCCAAATTTAGTATTTACTATCTCTTTTTCTGGTGCGTATTCTACTTTATAACCATCAGGAAATTGATATGTTATCGAATCTATTTCAATTCTCTCTCTTCTAAGATAAATTTCGTTGGTTCTTTTTTTGGATTTTGGTTTTTTATAATAAAACTTATTCATCAAGTTTAAAGTAACAAAAAGCCTGTCGCCTGATTTTTGAGTGTAGTTTATTATTTCCAGTTCTAAATTTTCTGTGGCTGATGGAACAATCATTTTTCTGTCTTCTGTAAACGAAAACTTATTCAATTTATAATCAGGAATATCTATTTTAGAATATATCCATTTTTTTTGTTCCTCAGGCGAAACATGAAAGGCTGTTGTTAAATCGTCGTATTGCAAACCTTTGTAGTTTGTTGTAATTGTTGCTATTGCATTACTGTTTTCTAAAATCTGAACATTCGCAATTTGTTTTTTCACATTTTCGTTTTGAGTATATTTTTTTGTTCTAACCATTTTACCTCCATTTTCTGTAACTATCAATACGTTTCTGTTGTCAGTATGAGTTCCAATATAGCCAAACGGATTTTTTTGACTTGTGCATTCAAGCCAAATTGTGTCGTTGGATAAAGGCACACATAGTATTGCATGATTAAAAGTATTGGAAGGGAAATTTGTGTCAATTTCTTGGGAGAAAAAACCAGATTGAACAATTGTATAATTTGATTTTATACCTGTAATTTCTAACAACGATTTTGTGTAATTACTTAATGCTTTGCAATCTCCATATCCTTTTTCGTCAACAAAACTTGCTTCAAAAGGTTGAAATCCTCCAATTCCTACCTGAATACTTACATACCTTGTTTTTGATTGCATATATTCATAAACAGCTTTTATCATTTGAATTGTATCGGTAGTTTGGCTAACCATCTGTTTTATAATTTCTTCTGTTTCTTCTGAAATATTGTTTCTGTCTTTGTTTAATAAATTTAACCAAGTTCCAAAATTTTGCCAAGTTTCCATATTTCCCTTATAACCATCCATTTCAAAATCATTGGGAGCTAATTTAATATGTGGGAAAATTTTATTTTTTGGTGGGCTATATTGTTCGTAATTTAAGGCTGTTAGATAATTAACTTGCCAAGTATAATTTGTGTTTTTTTCTGTTTCAGTTATTACTACAGGTGAATGAATTTTAAATTCCTTTTTTCTAAATTCATATTCGTTAGGACATGTAACCGATAATTTAGATTTTTCAACACCAATGTTATAATTATAATATAAATAAGGAGTCCATGTGGGAAGACTAAACGATTGTTTTATTTCTTTTGTATATTCATATTCAACAGAATATGGATAGCTATTAGAAACAGGACTGATTACTTTTATGCGATTATCATCAAAAAAAGACCCAGAAAATGAACTGTAATCATGAATGTCTTTCTTCTTTGATTTTGATACAAGTTTTCCTGATTTATTATAAATTTTGGTAGAAATTTTGTTTATTTTTTCAAATTTATCATACCAAACATTAAATTGTCCGTATCTTTGAGCCGCTTTTTCAGAAAAAAAAGTTATTACATATTTTTCATTTAAAACCACATTTGTAGAGTTCTTTATTGTAAAGTTCTGCTCGTAATGCCTTACAACAATGTCTGCATTTTTTTTAATAGAATCAGGAATTAAATGTACTGCATAGTTTTGAGAAAAACCCATTTTTATAAAAATAATTAAAAATAATAATACTATCAATTTTGTTTTTAGTGGTTTCATAAATTTTATAGATTAAATTAAATTCCAAAAATAAGGTTTTTTTTTCAAATATCAATTTAATACATAAAAAAAATTGATAATAACTTATTTTTTTTACAAAATGTTTCACAAATGCAATTTTTTGTGTTACAAGTCTTATAAGTAATTATCAATTTTTCATCAACAAATTCAATAGAATTCGTAAATTTATTTAATAACATTCGGGAACAATTCCTTCTTTTTTCCATTTTTCAATAGGTAATTCAAGTTCTTTAATTTTACCATTATAAATATCAAAAATCCAACCATGAATTTTAGGGAAGTTTTTTCTATTAAAAGCTCTTTCAAGAATAGGAGTTCTAAAAATATTTCTTGTCTGTTCAATCACGTTTAATTCAGACAACCTATCAGTAGATGCTTGACGTGTAGGATACGAATCTAATTCTTGTTTATTTTTGATATATAGCTCTTTAATAGGAGCAATCCAATTTTCTATTAATCCTTGGTCCACGCCATCAACTGCCGCTCCCACTCCACCACAACGATAATGTCCAATTACAATAATATGCTTTATATGAAGGTGATCAACAGAATATTCAAGAACAGAAAGGGTGTTCATGTCGGTTAATCCAACTTGATTAGCAATATTTCTATGAACAAAAAATTCTCCTGCCTTGGCTTTCATTATTGAACTCAACGGAACTCTGCTATCAGAACAACCTATCATTAAATAGTCTGGCGATTGGCTACTTGCTAATTCATCAAAGAATGTAGAACTTGTTTTCAACTTTTCATTAATCCACTGTTCGTTGTTTTCAAATAACTCTTTATAGTCTAAATGTTTCATGTTTTTTGTTTTTTTTGGTAATATCAATAATACCATGATTTGTAAATAAAAAATAACTATTACATTTTTTGGAGTTTTTTCACAATTATCAATTTCTTCGTTATTTTTGACATATTAAAATGCTCATTTACACAGATAAACTTTAATTTTAATATTCCAAAAAAGCCTTGAGCTTGACACTCGTGAAAAACGCCCATTTTTTCAATTCAAAAATTATACCTAAAAATTTTATCAAATACAAAAAACTATAAATATGCCCAAGTGAAAATGAAATAAAAAGTAACTCAAGAATACGTTGTTTTTTTGCTCTTCTATTATTTTAACAAATCAGCAAATAGCGAGCTATTTAGATGTTTTTCAAAGCAGTAAAAGGGCAAAATAAAGACATAGTTTGGTGTTAGTTATTTTTTCTTGTTTACTAAGGAGTTGATTATTTGAAAAATACTAATATTTCATTCAATTTATTGAAATTAAGGAATTGGAAAATAATAAGTTCGTAAACTGTTAAATTAGTTTGCTATTTCTATGACTTAAAAAAATGACAATTCGTAACATGATTAAATATATTTTTCCATTTTTATGTGTGGGAGTCCAACTTCTTCAAACTCTTCTCCAAAACTAATATAGTTTAATTTATCATAGAAAATTATTGCAGAATCTCGTGCATGAAGAATAATATGAGAATATCCTTTTTTCTTCATATATTCTTCTGAATATAATACCAACTTTTTACCTAACCCTCTTCCTTGCAGGTGTTTATCTGTTGCAACCTGACGCATTTTTATTGACGTTTCACTCATTATTTTATAAGTCAAACTGGATAATATTCTTTCATTTTCAAACAATGCAAAATGGTATTGTTCTTTGTCTTGTTCCAAAAATTCTTTTGTTAATGTTAACCCAAGCGGTAAGCGTAGTATTTTTTCTCTGAGTTGTATTGCTTTTAAATAGTCCTCAGATTGATATTTAATTATTCTAATTTCC
The DNA here is from genome assembly GCA_029938985.1 of Bacteroidales bacterium. GTDB lineage: Bacteria > Bacteroidota > Bacteroidia > Bacteroidales > JAOZQN01 > JAOZQN01. The sequence goes on from JAOZTW010000123.1 coordinate 8,122, forward strand.
ATGATATATTATTATGTTGTAAAAAATTGTATTTTAAGGTGTAAACCAATTCCTAATTCTTAATTGCCGTTTATGGCATTATTTCGTTAATTTACAAATCTACAAGCTCCTCCACAATTATAAAAAAAGTTACAAGTTGTACAATTATTTTTAAGATTATTTTGTCTAAATTCTGTTGGTTGTTTTGAATTTTTAAGTGTGTTAAAATTTTGGTTAAATATATTTCCAATAATATTTATGTTTTGTTCACAAGTTCTAAGATTTCCAACCGAATCTATCAACCATTTTTTTCTGCCACACATACATGTTCCAAATTTGAGGTTTTTATAATTTGTGTGCGAAATAATACAGTCTTCAACTGGTACTGAGATATTTATGTTTGCATTATATTTATCTGCTTTTTGATTTGCTATGTTTAGTATTTCTTTTAATTCTTGAATACTTGGTTTAAGCAAATTTTTATTTATTTTTCCTTTTCCGCCAGTAATAAATCTGTTTAAAGATATATAATCTACCGACATAGCAAAACAAAGGTCAATAATTTTTGGAATTTCATCGATATTAAGTTTGCTTAAAATAGTAGAGACAGTAAGTTTTGTATTATATTTCTTAATATTAAGAATTGCTTGTTTTACTTTATCTAATTGATTATCATTAGTTAGTTTATGGTATATTTCAGGATTTAAAGCATCTAAGGAAATTTCAAAATAGGACACACCAAGTTTTATCAATTTTCTAATTTTTGATTTATTTAATAATGTACCATGTGTTGTTAAACCTATTTTAATATTATGCTGGTTTAAAAAATCAATTACTTCAAATAAATTTTCATACAACAATGGTTCTCCTCCCGAAATTGTAATTCCCTCAATTTCTGTTTCTTGCATTAATTTAAAAAATAATTGTTTTATTTGTTCAACATTAAGAATTTTTTGCTGATAATCAGTTTTTTCTTTCCAAACATTATAACAATATATACAATCAAAATCACATTTTGGAGTTATTTCAAAAATAAAAAACATTTAACAATTGCAGATTAATTGTGTGAAACTAAATCGTTAATTAGTTCATCAAGAGTGAGAAACGAATTTTCTATATCATCTAATTTTGCGGTAATTTCAGAATATGTAATAGCATTTTTTCCGTTTTCTCCTTCAGTATCTATTCGTTTTTTAAAATGTTGTTCAAAATATTGTTTATTATTTTCCTGTGTGTTATCATCAAAAAAACCTCCTTCATAAATTTTTCCTTGATAATTTGATAATATTGTTGAAATAGTAATAACATTATTTACTTCATTATTAATCTTTTCAAGAGATTTGTTATATTCGTCTTCGTTTAAAATCTTATCATTTTTGAGTTGAATTAAAGTATCTATTTTGAGTTCCAATTTTTCCAACGAATTATCTATATTTGTATTTATTTGAGGTGGTATCATGTGTGAAATCAATAAAGAATTAAACAAAAACAAATGTTTTATCCGTTCATTACAAATCACTTCAAGTGCTTTTAATTCGTTTTCTGTTATTAACTTTATTTGAGATAATTTTTGTATATGAATTTGCAAATCATCTATTAATTGTTGATATTTTTTCCTGTCTTTATCAAACCCATAATTATAACATGCTATTTTGCTGGTTTTGCCATCAATATTTGTTTCCAATATTTCTGGTTTTATATTATCAAGTTTTTGCCAAAAGGTTTTAAAATCAGTCCATTCCGTTGTTTTATTAAGTTTATTAATTCTATCTGATTGTTTACGCATAGTTTTAGAATTTATTACAATTTGAGAATTTGTTTGTTCATTTGTTGTATTGTTAGTGCAACTATTTAGAGTTAAAACAGATAAGATAGTCAATATAAAAATATTTTGTGTTTTATTGGTTTTAATATTTAATTTTTTGACACCAAAAAAAATTAATACTAACGCAATTGATATTGCTATAAAAACTATTATATATTTTACAAGATGAATCATATTTTTAAGATTTTAGAATTTAATTTAAAGAAAGTTATATAGTAGAAACTGACTACCCACGTAAAGTAGGACAATAAAAAACCCTTTGACAAAGCAGAAACTTTATAATTATAAAATCCAACCTTGGGTGGGTAGTTCTATTACTATTATGTTTATTTTATAAATAATCTGAAAAGTCGGGAAAACTATTCTTGTAATAATTAACTATCTGTTTTTC
>JAOZTW010000728.1 GCA_029938985.1 Bacteroidales bacterium
AAGCTACGTTCCTGAATTAAATTGACGACACAAAGCCCGAACCCGTTGTGCGTAATTATCCTAATTTATCGCAACACTTGAATATTAATAACTTATTAAAAAAAACAAATTTTTTATTATATAACTTAAAATTATCAAAATGACAGAAAAACAAAAATTAGATGAAATAATATCTTTAATGACTTTTTTGCAAAATTACATTCAGAATAATGTTAAACAATCATTTACTGATTTAACATTTAACTTAGAAACAGTTATAAAAGACTTTTTTAATGTTTTTGAAAAAGATAGCGAAAAATATGAAAACTTAAATAATTTACGCCATAATTATCCTGCAATAGATTTAGTAAATACAGCAAAAGATACCGCAATACAAGTAACAACAAATGCAGACTTACGAAAAGTTAGAAAAACTTTAATTACATATCAAAAACACAAAATTAGTTATTCAAGCTTAATTGTTATCGGATTTATAAAAGCGACAAAAAAATCTTTACCAAATGTAACTGTTTATAGCAATGACTATCTTATTGAACTTGCAAAACATGCAAATAGTAGTCAAAAAGATGAATTATCCGAAATTCTAAAAAACCAAATTCCATGGAATAGTTTAACCCCCTTAGATGATAAATTGTGCTTTGATATTGTTTTTGACGTGATAAATAGGAGTGCTATTCGGGACTACACTATCTGCGAAGGTGATTTTAATAAAATGGTAGATGGATTATCTGAAATAAAAGAAATTATAACAACAGGAAAAATAAAAGGTAAAGCTATTAGAGCAAAAGCTCTTGTAGAATATACATCTAACATAAAAAATCAGTTGTCAGAAATTGAATTTTACGTTGCAAATATTATTCAAATATGTAATTCAAACAAAAACCAAAGAATGACACATTTCCTATGTTTAACAAGACAAGAAACAGATGAAATTGATAACTTAAAAGAAAAAATAATAAATAAAACAAATATTCTTGCAAAACAGTTGCATTTGAATAAGCAAATTATTGGAAGCAAAAGATAATAAAATTTTAGTTACTAATATTTTTTAGAAATTTTTAAAAAAAACAATTATTTTTGCATTTTACTACGATAATCGTAGAACTATGCGTTTACATTATGTCAAAAGATAAATATTTTAGTTTCGATAAATATTTGCAAAAAATCCGTTCAAAGGGAAGATATTGTATTACATTAACAGAATTGCAAGAGAAAAGTAATTTGTCATATAAAGCAATACAACAGTCTGTATACAGAGCAAAAACAAATAAAAAGCTTAGCCAAATAAGACAAGGGTTTTATGTAATAATACCACCGGAATATTCAATTTCAGGAGTATTACCAGTATATCTTTATATTGATGATTTAATGTTATACTTGAAACGTGATTATTATCTCGGATTATTTTCATCTGCAATTTTACACGGAGCTGGACACCAACAAGCCATGAATACCCAGTTGGTAATTGAAAAACCAACATTAAGAAATATTAAAAATGACAAATTAGAAATAGATTTTTTCACAAAACAAAAATGGAATGAAAATGATATAATTAAAAAGAAATCAGATGCCGGATATATAAAAGTTTCAACACCTGAATTGACAGCACTTGATTTAATCTATTATCACAAAAGAATTGGCGGTATAAACAGGGTATTACCAATTTTGGAAGATTTATGCGAAGAGATAAATTCAAAAAAATTGATTAAAACTGCCCAAAGGTTTAAAAACAAAACTACAATTCAGCGTCTTGGTTTCCTGTTTGATGAAATTTTCGATGAAAATGAACTTGCTAAATCACTATACAAATTAATAGAAAACATAAATACAAATAAAATATTACTGTCATCTATTAGTTCTAATAATGGCAAAACAAATAAAAAATGGAATATTATAATTAACACAGATACAAACTATTAATGATACCTAAAAGATATATTGAAGAATGGAAAGAATTTGCACCTTGGCATACAGATGCACAAATTGAACAAGATTTGATAATTGAAAGAGTGTTAATTGCAATTTTTTCAGATGATTTTCTAAAAAACGAATTAGCTTTCAGGGGTGGAACAGCATTACACAAAATCTATTTGAAACCACAAGCAAGATATTCGGAAGATATTGATTTGGTTCAAATTAACGAAGGTTCAATCGGTAAAATATTAGATAGGTTGAAAGAAGTTGTAGATTTCTTTGAGACAAAACCAAAGGTTAAAATCAAAGCTAATAACAATAATGTAATATTTAGGTTTAACTCTGAAATTCTACCTATAATACCAATGAGATTGAAAATAGAAATAAATTGCCGAGAGCATTTCAGCGTTCTCGGTTTCAAAAATATTGAACTAAATATTGATAACGGTTGGTTTAATGGTTATTGCGAATTAAAAACGTATGAATTAGAAGAACTTCTTGCAACTAAATTGCGAGCATTATATCAACGAAAAAAAGGACGGGATTTGTTTGATTTATATCACTCAATAACAAATTCAAACGTTAATCTATCAAAAATGCTTTCATGTTGGCATGAATATATGAATAAAGAAAAAAGTAAATCACCAAGCAGAAAGGAATTCATTTTGAACATGGAAAAGAAAATGCAAGAAGCAGAATTTAGAGGAGACATTTTTGGTCTTTTAAGACCTGATATAAAATATGATAATTCTGTTGCTTACGAACTGATAAAAACAAAATTATTGGAACATATTTGAGAAATGAAAAAAACGCACAACATTGTGCTTGATGTCATTTTATTTTTTGTGTTTTTCGGGTGCTTCGCACCTCGAAAAAGCACAAAAAACAAAACGCCACAATGCACATTTCCGATAAGTGTAATTGTGTCGCTAGCGCTCCCCAATTACACTTATCG
>JAOZTW010000729.1 GCA_029938985.1 Bacteroidales bacterium
GGAAGAAATTAAAATAGTGGAGAATGAAACAAAATAATAAGGAAATAGATTATAACATAACATCGTAAATGGCAATTAGGAATTAGGAATTAAGAATTGGTTTACACCTTAAAATTCAATTATTTATTAAATGGAAAAATTAGAACAATATAAAAAACAAATTCCCAAAAAAATAGATTTTGGAGAAAATATTTCTATCTCCAAAATTTCAATAAACCAATATTATTCATTAAAAAATATTATTATTGAAAATATTTTTAATAAAAAAGAAATTTATTTTGTTGGCGAAAATGGAGTTGGAAAAACAATATTGTTGCAATCTATTCTTTTAAGTTTAAAGCAAAAAGCAAATAAAGAACTTTCTTTTTTGAAAATATTTCAAGAAAATTGGAATTTAGAATCTTATTATTCTTCAAAAAATTTGTTGTATAAAAATACACACCCAAATATATTTGCCTATGGTGTTGGGCGTTTTCGTGCACATGACTACGAAATTGATAAAACAGGATACGGTACTTTATTTGATAATCAAAATATTAACCTAAAAAATCCAGTTCAATGGTTAAAAGACATTTTGCTATACGAACTTGATAAAACTGGAAGTTTAAAACACAAAGATGTAATAAATTTACTTGAACAAATTTTGAACATAGAAGAAACTTCTGATATATCTATAATTAAAGAAGAAAACAACAAAACAAATTTTGTTTTTAAAGAACAAGGTACAGAAGTAAGTTTTTCGCAACTTGCAGATGGCTATCGTTCTGTTTTATTAATTCTTTCGGATTTAATAATGCGACTATCCGAAAATCAACCAGATATTACCAACATTTCGGAGTTTAGAGGAATTGTTTTGATAGATGAAATAGATATGCTTTTACACCCAAAATGGGAGTATAAAATTGTGGGACAGTTGAGAAAAAAACTTCCTAATATTCAATGGTTTTTTACAACACATAGTCCAACTCTAATAATGGGAGCTTCTGAAGATGCAGTTTTTTATAAAATGTATAAAGAGAAAGGAATTTCCAAAATAAGTGAACAATGGACAAATAATGATATTAAACATTTGATGGCAAGCAGTCTTGTTACTTCTCCTCTTTTTGGATTAGAATCAGCAAGTATGAGTAGCCTAAAAAATGTTGCACAACTTGACAAGTAAATTTTTCTGAACTTGCAGATTACTATTGTACGAACACTATTTAACAAAAAGAATAATGGAATTGAGTATTGAAAAAACTTTTTGGTATTTTTTATAAATGCAAATTACTGCGTTATTTTGATTATTTTAAAATCCTCATTTACAATAAGTAAACTGGAGTGTTTAAAAAATAAAAATGCCAACTTTTTTTCCTTTTTAAAACTATATAAAATAAACCAGTTATGAAATTGAATATTGAAAACCTTGGATACTTAGATTCTGCAAATGTTGAAATAGGAGATTTGACAATAATATCAGGGAAAAATAATACAGGAAAGACTTATATCAACTATGCTATTTTCGGTTTTCTGAAAAATTGGAAAAATTTATGCAATTTTTCATTAAAAAAAGAGCATATTGATGAACTTATGAACTTGGGGTATTGTAAAATTGATTTAAGAAGTTACGAAGACCAAATTTCAGAAGTATTAAATAAGGCATATAAAAAATACTCTAAATCAATTTACAAAATTTTTAGTACAGAAGAAGGTAGTTTTGCCGATTTTAATTTTACAATAACATTTGATAATTTAAAACAAAATTATAAACATGAAGTAAAGTCAATATATGCTTCTCAAAAACAGGAAATTCTAAGATTTAAAAAAGAAACTGAAAGTCATTTTTTAGAAGCTACAAACCTAATAAAAGGAGATAGCTTTTCTAAAATCCCTCAATCCTTGATTAAAGACAGTATAAATACAACATTATCAGAGTGTTTTTTTAACTTAACTTTTAAGCGTCCATTTATACTAACAAGTGAAAGAACAGGAATATCATTGTTTTACAAAGAATTAGATATTAATAAAAACATATTTATTGAAAAATTTCAAAATAAAAAAAGTCTTAAAAATATTGACTTTTTAGAAATTTTAGATGAAAGCATAGCACGATATGCTATTTCAATACGAGACAACATTGATTTCACAAGGGACTATGAAAGAATATCCAAAAGAAAAAGCTTTTTATTAAAGAATAGAGAGAATCATAAAGAGTTTATTAAATTTTTTGAACAAATACTTGGTGGTAAGTTTACTGTTGTAAACAACGATACAATTTATTTTTTACCAAAAATGAAGAGAGATAGAAAGCAAGTAAAATTATCTTTATTTGAAACATCATCGGCTGTAAAATCCTTACTCTTATTTGATTTATATATAAAACATTGGGCACAGAATAATGACTTTCTGTTGATAGATGAACCTGAATTAAATTTACACCCTGAAAATCAGCGATTAATTGCACGATTAATTGCACGATTAGTAAATAAAGGAGTAAAAGTATTTTTGACAACTCATAGTGACATTTTTGTAAGAGAGATAAATAATTTGATAATGTTAAATGAAATTAACGATGAAAAAGAAGTTAAGAAACATAAATATGAAAATATAGAACTATTATCAAAAGACAAAATTAAAGTTTATACAAATGATAATCATAAGTTAGAAGCTGTTCTTATAAATGAATACGGTATTCAATTAAAATCATTTGATGAAATAATTACAGACCAAAATGAAAGTTCGGAAACAATTTATTTTAACTTAGTTGATAAATTAGAAACAGGAGAGATACTTAGTGATGAGAAAGTAAAAATTCATGTTTAAGAAAATAATTGGCGTTTTTCATAAGTGTAAAGTACAAGGCATTTTTATTTTTTAAATACCGC
>JAOZTW010000730.1 GCA_029938985.1 Bacteroidales bacterium
GTACGCTAATTAAGTGTTATTTATAAAAACTTAATATATTGATTATCTGGGTGTTATATTTTCAATAGAAACCTACAACTATCTAATAATCTGGTAAATATGAAGGCAAAAACTTTAGTAATATAACTTAGTGAAAATAAAAATAAATAACACCAGATACATCTTTTTTTGTTCTTATAATAATTAGAAAATCTGCAAAAATCGAGCTATTTAATGATTTTTTTAATTATTAAAAGAACAAAAAAGCGACGTATTCTGGCGTTACTTATTATTTCATTTTTACTTAATTAATAAAAGTTTTATAATAATTAAGATTTTAATTTTAAAATATTCAAATTTATGTTAATTTTGTTGAAAATTTAACAAAGTTAATTTGTAGCTAACCATACATAAACATATATTTTAACATGGCAAAAAAACATAAAAAAAAAACGACCAAAAAGCAAGAAAAAAAACTATCTCCAATAAAATATATTAAACAAAAATCAAGAACTCTTCCTATTGTTAATAGTTATATAAACATCAACTACAAACTAATTGGAGTTGCTCATATTGCAATTCAAAGACAACACAACAACGGAACAAAAACAACTTGTACTTACCTTGTGGATTTATTTTGTATGGGAGTAAGAGACTCTGCTTATTTATTTAAAAAAAATGACGGTGCAACAAATAACTGGTTAGATGATTTTTATAAAGACTTAGAAATAGAAGACTGTTCGTATGATTTAGCCCATAATATTATTTTTGGAGGTTTGAGTTTTGCAGAGAGTTTAGGTTTAAGACCTCACAAAAAATTTGCTACAACAAGTTTTTTTCTAAACGAAGACACCGATGATATTCCTTTTATTGATGTTGATTTTGGAGTAAAAACAACCCCTTTACTTGTGCTATACAAAGGAGAGACGGGTTTGAGCGAAACAACTATTCTTAAAAAAAGTATTGGTATAAATAATTTTTATGTATTAAAACCAATAGAAAGTAATTACAATTACAATTACGATGACTTACCCAAAAATATAAAAAAAGAACTTAGCGAAGAATTTTTTACGTATTACGACGAAATGTATGAAGAAGAAATTGAAGAACATGAGGTAGAAGAACTTGAAATAGAAGAATACTACGATGATGACGACGAATATATCAACGATGATGACTTAAAATTATTTTTGTTAGAAAATTTTGATAACGACAAGGAAATATTCTCTCATTTTCTTGATACAAAACAAATAACAGAATACAAAATATTGGCGAAAAAGAACTACAAGAAGCTTGGTTTCGCTTCTGAAAAAGAGATGTTTGATATTATTATAGATTTAGATTTTGAAGATTTACAAAATCGTATTGAATGTGTAAATAAAATAATGAATGGAGTTGATGTTTTAGATATTAAATTTAAACCCTCTAAACTTTTATTTGTTTTTTCATATTTTTATTTAACTAAAAAAAGTGAAATAATTAATAAAAATGCTTTTCTTCGGCTTATTAATTATAGCTTAATTGAGACTCCATACGATTTTTCGGAAAATAGTATTTCTTACGAACCTATTGATAATAAATATTTAAGCACAGATGAAATTACTGACGATTATATATATTTTTCTAATAAAATAAAACGATTTTCGTTGTTTAGAAAAACAGGAATTATAAAAAAAATGGGAAAAAAATATCCAAACAATCCTGTTTTTAAACAATTGAAAATAAATTATTTTATGAAAAAAAGAAAAATAGATGATGTAGAAACGGATATTATTGAAAACTACACTAATTATAATAATTATTTATTTGCAAAAATACAATATGCCACTTTATTATTACACCAAGAAAAATATGATAATATATTAGAAGTGTTTAATAATTGTAACACATTAAAAGAACTGTATCCCGAAAGAGAAATTTTTCATAGTTCTGAATATGCTGTATTTTATCAATTTTTTATTATTTATTATTTAGAAATAAAAAACATAGAAAAAGCTCAAGATTATTTTGATGCAATATTTAAACATATTAACGATTCTGAAATAATAAATAAAATTTATTATAAATTGTATAGATATCAAAAAAGATATGTTTTTAATGATGAAATAGAAAGATATAAACTCAGAAAAAATGAAAAAAAACGTAAGTAGATAGTTGTATATAAACGTCTTTTTTTAAAGAGATTATTATTGCATATTGCTTATATGTAAATCTTTTTTAAACGAAACAGAATGTAAAAATAGACCTTTAAAAGAGTCGTTTATAGTTAGCTTTACCAAGATAGACAGTTTTTTTTTCTTTAAATTATTTAAAAATCTGTAATTAAGGAATGATACAATTATTCAATGGTGCAATGATACAATTACACTTATCAACGGAACAAAAACAACTTGTACTTACCTTGTATATTTATTATGTATGGGAGTAAGAGACTCTTCTTATTTATTTAAAAAAAATGAAGAAGCAACAAATAACTGGTTAGATGATTTTTATAAAGACTTAGAACGAGAACCTTGTTCGTATGATTTAGCCCATAACATTATTTTTGGTGCTTTGAGCTGTTATATAATTTTTCATATTTTAATATAACTAAAAAAAAAAATGTAATTAATAAAAATGCTTTCATTAGACTTCTTGATTATAGCTTAGTTGAGTCGCCTTACGATATTTTGAAAAGTAAAATAACAGACAAAGAACCTATTGATAGCAGATATTTAAAAACAGATGAAATGAAAAATGACTATCAGCGACTTTCTAATAAAATTGCACGATTTACGTTGTTTAGTAAGAAACGAAAGGTGAAAAAAATGGAAAAAAAATATCCAAACAATCCAGCTTTTAAACAATTGAAAATAAAATATTTTATTCAAAAAAATAAAATA
>JAOZTW010000124.1 GCA_029938985.1 Bacteroidales bacterium
TGATTTTTACAAATCATTGATAATCATCACAAAATGAACACAAAAACTTTAGATATTTATATAATTACAAAAAAAATAACCTAGACCTACTTGTTTATTTTACCCTTTTAAATTATTAAAAGAACAAAAAAACAGCGTATATTGAAGTTACTTATTATTTCATTTTCACTTACTCCTTAAAATTCAATTATTTATGAATAAGTATATATAATATTTTAATAAAATAATATGGAAATTTTTGATGTTAATAAATTTATTGACAATATATTAAGCTATACAAATTCAAATGGCGAATTATTGTGCAGTAATAAAAAACAAGATTTAATTTATACCGATTTTGATGATATTGTGCCGTTTCTTCTTTATTTTAAACAACAAAAAGCAGTAAAACAGCAAATTGTATTATCCCAAAAAAAACTTTATAAAGGTTTTTTTCCGATAGAAAGATATTTATACTCTTTTAGAATGGACGAGTATCTTGGAGGAATTCTAACCTACTACGAGCATACAAAAGACGAATATGTAAAACCAATATATGAACAACAATTTGATTTGTTAAACTCATTTTACGAATTGAAATATTTTCCTACTTATATTGATATTAAAACTGGAAAAGTCTCAAAATCTGTTTGTTCAAGAGGATATAATTTAGTTGAAGTTATTTTAGAATCTTCTATTCCTTCAACAAAATTTAAAAATAAAACATTAGAAATATTAGATAATTTTATTGATAACAACATTTTTTTTAATAAAAATGGATTGTTTTTGAACAAATACATTTATAAAAAATCAAAATTTGAAGGGAAATTTTTTAATATACCTGATTTTATTTCTTTTATAGGAAAATCAAGTTATTTTAAAGATTATTTTATTGGTAATGCAAAAAAAGTATTGTTTGATAATGTTGCTATTTCTGACATAAAATTGATGAAAGATAACAGCAATTTGATTTTCTCTATTATTGAAGCATTCAAATTTACGGGTAATGAAAAGTATAAATTATTTGTAAAAAAGTTTATTGAAACAGTTGAAACAAAAATGTTTAATAAAAAAGGATATGTTTACACAAGCTTTTTGGAGCGTAGAGGTAAAAGTGTTCTTTTAACTCAAAATTTCACTTTTTTGGATATTTTGTTAGATTATTTTTATTATATTGAAAATGATAAAAAAATAGAACAATTAATTATTAAAATAACCGAGTTTTGGTTATCAAAAAAAATAGACTGTGGATTAATTCCAGACTCTCCGCTTGCTAATTCAAATATTTTTTTAGATAATCAAACAGATTTTTCAATAGTGTTGAAAAAAGTTGCGACAATAACAAATAATCAAAAATATTATAATGCAGGCAAAGATTTGCACAAGGCTATTATTTCAAATTTCTATAATGGAAAATATTTTTATGCACGATTAAATGCAAGTATAGTACCATTGTCTGATATAGTTAATGTGAAATATAACTTATTGTTTTTAAAAAGTTATATTGCTTATAAAACAGAACTTAATCCATTTAATTCAATTTTTAAAGACCGATAAAATGCAAATTAATTTAATCAGAAGTATAGCTCATGGCATTGCTATAGACGAGTTAACAAAAAATATTGATACTCCTTATTTTCTGTTCTTGATGCTGATGATACTTGGTTGATAAAAGATTGGGGTAAAATTTTAATTAAAAAAATGAATATTAATAATAATATTTAATATACTGGTACACAGGCAAGTGGTAAAAATACATTGAACTTTCCTCTTATGTTGCTATTATTTATGAAATCAATAGACTTGTATAAATCAATTTTAATACATTAATTTTCTACTATATAATTTTTTTGAAATAGCCAAACTCAAGTAATTTATTTTATGCAAAATACAAAAAAGTAGAATTATGATAAAACAAATTAGACAACACAAATTGTATAAAAAACATTCATCATTAGTAATTTTTTATGGTGGATATTTTATAATTGTTACAAAAAAATAATGAGAAAAATTGAATTTTAAGGTGTAAACCAATTCCTAATTATTAAAACCAAGTACTTTATGCAAAAAATAAATGAAAAAATAAAATTAATAGACAAACATTTAGAACAAAGAGCAATAGATTGGCCCCACAGAAAAAAAGCATGGTATTTATTTAACGAAGAAGTTGATAAATTATATGAATTATTAAAACAATCAGATAACTATTTGCCAGTAGCTCCTCCTCAAAAAATAGCTCATACAATCAAAAATTTTGAAGAAAATTCTGTGTTTATTTGTGGTTCAATGAAATCGGGTACAACACTTTTGGTTCAACTGTTGGATAATCACAAAAATCTATTTTGTATGCCAGGCGATTCTTGGTTTGCACAAAAATACTTAAACAAAGATTCTGATATTGAAACTATTACAAAAGTTTGGTTAAAACGATTTATAAATTCTGTAGGACAAAAACCATACTGGTCTTATGGCAAAACGGAGAAAGACTTGCAAAACTTTGTGAATTATTTTCATTATTATTTTTCCAAAAACAACAAAGAAGTTTTTAAAACAGCAATATCAGCATTTTATGCAGCCTCAAATACATTGGAGAAGGAGAAGAGTATAAATTATTTTGTTGAAAAAAATCCATTTAACGAACTATATACTAATCAAATACAGACACGTTATCCAACTGCCAAGTTTATTCATATTGTACGTGAACCATTGTCAAATATTACTTCGTTAAACAGACATGCTCTAATTAAAAACACGAAAAAATCGGTACTTTTAAGGGCATTTTATTTGCGTTTTTTGTTTGAAACAGCTTTGGAAAATCAAAAAAAATTAGGTACATCAAAATATTTAATTATTCAGTACGAAAAACTTATACTACAACCAAGTGCGACAATGAAATCAGTTTGTGTTTTTATAAATGTTCCATTTTCGGAAACATGTTTAATACCATCTATAAATGGAATTTCGTCCATAGCAAATTCAATGTATAATAATCAAAGAACACAGGGCAAGATAAATACTGCTTCTTTGAATAAAAAATGGAAAAAAGAACTGACAAATAATCAAATTAAAATAATTGTTAATACCTTTGAGCCAATTATGAATTATATGGCTTATGAAACATGGAACAAGGAAAATTTAGAATATCAAAATAAAGTTTTGAAGTTAATTCTAAATTTAACTTATAGAATTTATAAAATTCTTATCAAAATAAAAGGTTTGTAATTTGTAATTAAATTGGTTTATACTTTAAAATTCACTTATTTATGAAAAATAAAATGACAACAATAAAACCAAATTTTTTCATAGTAGGGTTTCCTAAATCTGGGACAACTGCTATGCACAATTCTCTTGCACAGCACCCAGAAATATTTATGTCGCCCAAAAAAGAACCTCATTTTTTATGTAAAGATTTGCAAGACGAAAGTAAAAATTGGTATAATTCGTTAAGTGGAAATTACAAAAAAATAGGGGATATTTTTTTTAAAATAAGAACAATTAATCAATATTTAAAATTATTTAGTAATGTTAAAACAGAAAGAATAATAGGCGAGAGTTCAACTAATTATATTTATTCAAAAACATCAGCTAAAGAAATATATCAAATTAATAAAAATGCAAAAATATTAGTAATTATTAGAGAACCTACAGCATTTCTTTATTCTATTCATAGTCAACTTATTAAAAAAGGAAGGGAAAATATATCTAATTTTGAAAAAGCATTAAAGGCTGAAGAAAAGCGAAAAGAAAATAAAAAAATTCCTCTATTTGTTCGTTATCCATCTATTTTATTTTACTCTGAATGGATAAAATATACAGAAATGATTCAGAGATATTTAGCCATTTTTCCAACGAGTCAGATAAAGATAATAATTTATGAAGATTACAAAAAAAACAACTTAAAAATTCACAAAGAAATATTATCTTTTTTAAGTATTAATAATAATTTTGTTCCTAATTTTAATAAGTTGAATAAAAGTAAAAATGTTAAAAATATTTGGTTACGAAGTTTAATGATAAAAATAAAAGAAAACTTAAAGCCAATTATTTTTAAATTAATAAAAAAAGAAACAACTTTGAAAAAAATTGAAGTTTTTTTTAATAAAACTCTTATGAGAGCGTCAAGAATAAAGGATAAAACAAGTGTATTAGATAATGCGACAAAAGAGCAACTTATGCGAAAGAATTTAGGTGAAGTAAAAAAATTGTCAGAATTATTAAATATTAATTTAGTTAAATATTGGGAGTATGATAAATTATACTGATTATAAAGTCTTTAGTTGAAAAACATAAATCAGAGCAAATCATTGTTCCAATTTTTGCGATGATAAGAACACAGATAACATAGTTAGAAAAAAGAAGAAGATATTTTGCCTATAATTAATTATAAACAAAATTCATACGAAAAACCAGAAGATTACAATGAATTGGTTGATATTGTTAAACTCGACCCACTGTCAAAAGAACTGGACTATGCCTTCATAACTCCTTAAACAACAATTTCTAATTGCCGTAAACAGTGGATTAAGACTTAAGTACCTAAAGTAATGAAACAACACTAACAATTTAACACACAGTATTATAAGCACTTTAGTAACTTGCGTCTTAATACCGTAGAACAATATAACTTGTTGAATATCTAAGGAATTGCAAACATTTTATCATTTTATTCAAAAACAGAATAACTACGCATTAACAACTTGTTTACAGATGATTAATTGCATCAACGGGATTTAATTTTGAAGCTTTCATTGCGGGAATTATTCCTGATACTATACCTATAATAATTGACAACAACAAGCCAAAACTTACGCTGCCAATTGTTAGATTAAATTGCATTGCAGATACTGAATTTAATATCAAAGTGAGTAGAAAAATTAGAATTAGTCCTAATGTTCCACCTATAACTGCCAACGAAACAGCTTCGAACAAAAATTGTAAAAGAATAAAATATCTTTTAGCACCAAGTGCTTTTTGAATTCCAATAATTTTGGTTTGCTCTTTAACCGAAACAAACATTATATTTGCAATACCAAAACCACCTACTAATATTGAAAAACCACCTATTATCCAACCTACTATATCAATAATTTTAAAAATACTTTTAAAACCTTGAGTTATCAAACTGGCTTTATTAAGTGCAAAATCATCTTCTTCCGTAGGTTTTAGTCGTCTCACTGTACGCATAACACCCTGTAACTCATCTATTAATTCATCTATTCCTATGTTTTCTTTTGCCTCAACCATAATCATTGGGTCGAAATTATCTTTTTTTATGTTTATAATATTTTTGGCATAATTAACAGGAATAAACACAGAATTGTCGTTGCTCATTCCAAAAATATCGTCTCCTTCTTTGTCAAAAACTCCAACAACAGAAATTTTGTGTCCATTAATTTTTATTATTTCTCCAATTGGACTTTTATCTAAAAACAAAGTTTTAGCAATAGAATAACCCATAACAGCTTTATTTTTACCTGTTTCAGTTTCATACAAAGAAAAAAATCTACCTTGTGAAATATCAAAATTTTTAATTTTTTCGTAATCCTGTTGAGTTGCAACTACTCTAACAGATTCGGCTAAATTGTCTTCAAATTGAACATTGGCATTAAAATCAAGCATAAAAACAGCCGCAAGCACATTGTTAGAACGCTCAATTATTGGTTTTACTTCCTTTACTGTAGGAACTGGTCGTTTAATAAAATCCCACCATGGATAGTCGCCACCAAAAATCCAAGGCCATTTTTGTATATAAACAACATTTTCGCCAAGCGAATTAATACTTGTTTTTATACTGTTTTCAAGCGAGTTAATAACTGTAAAAACAGAAATTATTGCAAAAATACCTATAGTAATTCCAAGTAACGAAAGTATTGTTCGTAGTTTGTTGATATACAGCGAATTTATTGCGTATAAAAATGATTCTTTTATTAAATAAAATAGTAGCAAAGTTAAACTTGAGTCGGTTTTAAATTAATTATACAAAGATAAAATAAAAATTTAATAATTAAGGCATATTTAAAACAAATTATATAGCTCCAAAATAAACGAGTAACATGTGCTTAGTGAAAATGAAATAATAAGTAACTACAGGATACGCCGTTTTTTTGTTCTTTTACTGCTTTAAAAAAACACCTAACTTGTTATTTAATATTTATTTTCAAATAATAAAAGAACACAAAAAGACGCATTTTGGAACAACTTATTATTTTGTTTTCACTTATTTATTTTTTCTTTGAAATAAAAACAATTCGGTGTATTTAGAAGCTAACTGTATATAAACGCCACATTTAAAGGTATATTTCTTACATTCTGTTTCGTTAAAAAATTATTGAATATAAGTAATATGCAATAATTTTTTGCCTTGCCTAATACAAAAATAGCCTATAGAAAAGTGTCGTTTATATACGATTACCTATTTAATAAAAAAGTTTAAAATAATATTTATCAAAAACAAATACGTTATTTTTTATTAATAAAAAAAAAGAATACTATTTTTGTAAAAATTTTAATTTAATTCAAATGAAAAAAATAATTGATGTTAATGGAGTAAAATGTGGTTCTGAAAAACTGTTTATAATGTCGGGACCCTGTGTAATTGAGGAAGAACATATTATGATGAAAACAGCAGAATATCTAAAAAAGGTTTCTGAAAAACTTGATATTCCTGTTATCTACAAATCTTCGTTTATGAAAGACAACAGAAGTTCTGTTGATTACTATACAGGACTAGGTGTTGACGAGGGGTTGAAAATTCTTCAAAAAATTAAAAATGATTTTAATTTTCCTATCATAACAGATATTCATTATCCCGAACATATAAAACCAACAGCAGAAGTTGTTGATATTATTCAAATTCCAGCATATTTATGTATGCAAACTATTCTGGTGGTTGAGGCTGCCAAAACAGGACGAGTAATTAATTTGAAACATGGACAATTTCTCGCACCTGAGGTAATGAAAAAGCCAATTGCTAAAATAGAAGCTCAAGGAAATAATAATATTATTTTAACAGAGCGAGGTTATACTTTTGGATACAATGATTTAATTGTTGACCCAAGAAGTTTTTATCATTTAAATCAAACAAATTATCCTGTGGTTTTTGATATTACTCATTCTATTCGCAAATATGGTATTCCAAGTGCTAATCCCGCAGGAGGTGCAAGGCACTATTTATCAACCTTATCAAAAGCAGGAGTAGCTTCTGGTGTTGATGGTGTTTTTATTGAAATACATCCAGAACCTGCTACAGCCAAATGCGATGCTGCAAGTCAACTTTGCATGACCGACTTAGAAGAATTTTTAAAACCACTAATTGAAATACACAATATTGAAGTAAAATACAGATAAAAAAATTTTAAATGGAATTATATTTAGATTCAGCAAATATGCAAGAAATAAGAGAAGCTTTTCAGCTTGGTTTTCTTGCGGGATTAACAACAACTCCCACTTTTATGCACCGTGAAGGCATAACAGATATTGATAAAACAATTTTAGAATTATCAAAAATAGTACCTGTGCTTCAAATAGAAGCTTTGGGAAAAAACGCATCTGAAATTGTAGATGAAGCAGAACGACTTGTAGGAATAGGACTTGACAGAACAAAAACAGTTTTCAAAATTCCGATTTCTCTTGAAGGTGCAAAGGCTTGTAAAATTCTTCGGGATAAAAACTACCTTGTGAATCTACACCTTATATATAATATACAACAGGCGTATATTGCCTTGAGTGCTGGTGCAACTTATGTTTGTCCACTCGTGGGGAGGTTGCAAGATCAAGGACACGATGCCCTATCTGTTATAGAGCAAGCAGTTAATGCAGTGGAAAAATACAATTACCCTTCCAAAATAATGTTTTCTTCTGTTCGTCATTCCGAGCATGTTCGCAACGCCTTAAATTTGGGAGTACATACTTGTACAATTCCTTGGAAAGTATTAAAACAATTACCTTCAAATCATTTTACCGATATTGGAACACAGCAATTTTTTGAACATACAAAATTAATGACCTTGAAAGTCAAAGATGTAATTAGAGATTTTCCGTCAACAATTAGTTTTAATAAAACAGTTTTTGATGCTTTAATGAAAATGACTATTTCAAAACTTGGGGCAATTACTATTGTAGATGACAACAATAATATTCATCAAATTTTTACAGATGGCGATTTAAGAAGATTGGTAGAAACTAATGGTGAGGCAATTTTGAAATCAAAATTTACTGACTTTGCGAAAAAAACGCCTATCACTATTGATTATGAAGCATTTCTTATAGAGGCTTCAAATATTTTTAAAACAAGAAAAATTGATAATCTGGTAGTAACACAAAATAATAAACCAGTAGGAATGTTAGATATTCACGATTTATTGTAAAAATTGGCTACTCATATAAATCTAAACGTTACTTTTTTATCAATTGCTACGTGCTCTATGAGTACTTTTAGCTGGTGGTTACATGAAAAACATCAACTTAACCCAACATGTTAGGTTTTATGTAGTTTTATCATTAATGAAACATGCCGAATCTTTTTGAAATGAAAAATGATTAATTGAGAAAGAAATACCCTTTTTCAATTAATCATTTTGACCTTATTTATTATAAATACCGCAATTTACTTCTGTAAATGAGGAACTTAAAATAATACAGTAATTTGCACGAAAACACTATCTTTTTCTATTATTGTACATATAACCTTAATAATTAAAACTTCATAAATTCGTAATAAGTATGTAATCATAAATAAACCTTAAAAAGTGTCGTTTATTTATGGTTAACTACTTAAAGTTTGTGAAGTAAATAACTTTTTTAAAATATTGAATAACTTAGATAAAATGATTTGGCATTTTTCACGAGTATCAATTTCTTCGTTACTTTTTAAATATTAAAATGCTCATTTACAAAGGTAAACTTCAATTCTAATATTTAAAAAAGCCTTGAACTTGACACTAGAGAAAAACGCCAATGATTTATATTAGTGTTCAATATTAATTTTCTTCAGGCGATTCTGTAACTATGGGAGATGCTGTGTTGGGTGTACTGAAATCATACTCTTTAAAATCTTGTTGTTTATTGTCTTTTGCTTGTTTAGGAATAGTCATTGATGCTAAAAGACTAAAAATTAATAAAGCGATGGCTAAACCCCAAGTCGCTTTCTCTAAAAATTTGTTTGTTTGGGCTACACCGCCAAACTGATTTCCTCCGCCACCAAAGCTTGATGATAATCCTCCTCCTTTTGAATTTTGAACTAATACAGTTAAAACTAAAACTACTGCAATTATTAAAATACAAACTGTTGCTAATATATACATGTGATTTAAAAATTTAAAATTATGAATTATTCTTTTTATCTTCTATTTTTTTAATTTGGGTTGCAAAGTAAGTACTTTTTTTTGGATTTATCAAAATTAATTTTTGATAAATTTCAATAGCCATATCAAAATGCCCTTGCTGTGTGTAAATTTTTGCCATTGTTTCTGTGACATAATCATTTTCTACAGAACTATTTTGCGACATATCTCCCTCTAATACAACATCTTTAGGTCTTCTGATTTTTGGTCTTTCATTAATAAATTTTTCTAAAAGATTTTCATTAATTTTAGCTTTAGAAACTAAATTTTTATTTTCAGAATTTTTATTGTCTTTTTTAATATCAGACTTGCTGTCAATTTTTTTAACTTTTTTATTTTTGCCTTTTCGTTTTGCAATTCTTTTCAGAATATCATCTGCAACAGAATTTTTAGTTGTTTTTACCTTTACTGCCTTTGAAGGTTCTTCTTTTTTTGTTTCGTTATTAATCTTATCAGCTTTTTCAATTTCATCAATTGATTTTATTTTTGGTTTTACATCTGTTTTATCAACAGTTGATTTTATTTCAGAATTTTTAATTTCTGTTTTTTTGGTTACCTCAATAATTGTTCTTGTTACAACTGTTTCAATTATTTTTGTTTCTGTTATTTTAGTTGCAACTTTTTCAATCTCTTCTTCTTTATAAGACTTATCTAAATTCTTATTTTCTAATTTTGGTTCTAATTTTTCTTCTTTTTTAATTTCAGTTACAATCTCTTCTTTTTTATCTAAATTCTTATTTTCTAATTTTGGTTCTAATTTTTCTTCTTTTTTAATTTCAGTTACAATCTCTTCTTTTTTATCTAAATTCTTATTTTCTAATTTTGGTTCTGTTATTTTTTTTCTCTGTGCAATTCTTTCTAATATTGAATCGGCAGATTTCGTTTTAATCTTTTTTTCTGTTTTTTCTTGTTTTTCTGCAACAGGAATTATTTCTACTTTTTTGGTTTC
>JAOZTW010000125.1 GCA_029938985.1 Bacteroidales bacterium
TCTTGATATTATTATATTTATTGAATTGTTAAAAACAAAAATAAGTTCATTTAAATTTGTCAATTATTTATTTTAATATGCCTAATACAAATATCCATCTTCTTGCAATTTTATTTCAATATGAGTATAAATAAACGGATTTAATTCATAAACATTTGTTGTTTTTTCCATCACCATACCAGTGCGTTTCAGATAATTAAAACGTTTATTAATTTCATGTTTTTCCTGCAAACTAACTCTTTGAGCTTTGTCTAAAGTTAAACGTTTGTGCAGAATAAATTGTACTAAAAGTATTTTTGTCTCACTATCTAATAATTCTAATGCCGAAATATCAGGTATTTTTGGGAGCTTTACAGAAATAATTTTATCACTATAGTTATTTATATTTGCCACCCAAGTAAGCAAGGAAACACCAATATTTCCGTTTGAATATCTAAATAATTTGTTGAAAAAACGAGCATAATCTACCGATTTTATTTGTTTTTCTACTTTTTTATTTAATTTTAATTTCAAATTACTTGATTTATGTCTAAAAAGAATAATATTTTTCAATTCATCGGCATTAAATGGTTCACAATCAATAATATTAAGAAACGAAGGAGCTAATTTTTTAATTTTATTAATAAGTAAAAAACTATTTATATTGCAATTAACAATAAATAAGTGTTTTTTTGAAAAACGTTCTATAATATTAATTATCAAAGAAATAATACTTATTCCATCTTCCGATTTCTCCCACCAAAGCTCTAAATTTTCAAAAATAATTGTAGATTTATAAGGTAGTTTATTAAAAATTTCAAAAATTCCTCCTCGTGTGTTAGTAGCCTCAGAAACAGCTTTTTTAAAACTACTCATCAGTATTGAACCACTATAAGGAGGATTTATAGTAAATAATTCGGAGGCTTTTCTATAATGACTCGCAATATAATTAGCCAAAAATGTTTTTCCCGATAAATGTTTTCCAACAATTAATATCCCACCATAAAAACCTGCGTCATAGCGTTTAATTGTTTTTCTGGCAATTTCTAATTCTTTTTTTCGTCCAAACCAAAATTCCGACGAATAGTTATGTTTTCGTATAAATAATTGTTGATAAAAGAACGGTAATCGTTCAAATATCTCCTCGTTTACAGACACTTCCTCTATCAAATCTAATAAATCGTTTACTTTGGTGTGACTCAAAGTTTCTTTATTAATTTTTTCTTGCAATATTAGAGCATCACTCTGTTTAAACCAGAGTTTATTTACCTGATTTGACGCAAAATCTTTGGATAATTCAATATCTTTTCGTATTCTTGTAAAGCGTTTTTTCTTAACTAATTTGTTCACATATTGCTTAAAATTAGATGATAACTTAATAAATGATTGATAAGTTAATTTATCTACAGTTGCATTTATGCGTTCGGTTATTTTTAAATTAATCTGCTTTTTTAATTTTATAATTTTCTCTTCTTTTGTAGCAAGTTCAATTCTTTTTGTTTCAATAATTTCAATATTTTCTTTCAAATACTTTTTGTTAATATTGCCATCTTCGTCATATAAATTAAAAGTGATAACTCTAATAATATTTTGTATTTCAGACTGTATTTCAATTATTTGACTTGGCAAATCATCTATTATTTTATGCAATGGGTCAATTAATTCGTCTTGAATAATATAATCTACCAAACGAACAGCTGCAATACTTAACACTTCTACTTTATTGGATTGATTTAGACGTAAATTACTATAAGATTGTTCACTAAGTAAATGAATCGTATCGGGAAACCGTTTTACCGACAGTTTTAAATTATCAAAAGCGGTGTCTAAAATTTCGTTAAAATTTTGCAGATAATATTCTATACCAAAATATTCGTCTTTCAAATCGGGAGTAAATTTATCAAGAATATTTTTTTTAATTTTGGTATTAAACAAATCCATATATTCGTACAAATGCGAATATCCATCTTCTACAGCTATTTCTACCGTTTTTGTAATTGAGCTAATAACCTCATTTGCAATTATAATCAGTCGTCCTTCAAACGAAAGTAACAAATTATCAACCTCCAAACCGTTAAAAAGTAATTTTTGATTTTCACTCCATTTAGATGGTGCGTTTTCAATGTTTGTAACTACTTGTTTTAAAATTTTCTTTTTTGCTTTACGCAAAGAAATTAAATTATTACCAATAATACTATGAGAATCGTTACATAAATGTTGGATATTATTTAGAGTATGTTTGTCTAACAGATGAGATAAATTTTCGGCAACATCAATATTTATTTTTTCAGATTTTTCTATTTGTTTAAAAATATCTTCTTTTATTTTATAAAAAACTTCTCTTGTCAATTCTTTATTTCTCGCTTTTGTATTTAGTAAAATTAGACGGTCTTTTAACATGCGTTGCAATTTTTGCAATTCTTCAACAAATTGAAAATTTTGTAAAGTTAATTGAGTATATATCTCTTTCATTGCTATTTGTGATTGAAATGGAAAATAGCTTTTTACCAACATTTTATATTTTATCTTATAATTTATGTCATTTCCAGTAATTTTCAATCTTAATTTACCATAATTTTTTGTCATTTTTAAAGATAATTTATCATCTTTATCTATTTTCAAATCTTCTGCTGTAATATTTCTTATAAAATATTTTTCTACATTAGAAGTAAAATTATCTACATTTTTAACATAACTTTCTGTAGCTTGTTGCATCATTTGTTTTTGTTGCTCAATCACTTGGTCGTTAAAATGTTTTATATCTTTTCGGTATCTAATTAATATGGTGTTAAGATTTTTTTGTGAAGCCACAATTATTTCTGTCTCGCCGTTGTTTAGAGTAGAGTGAATTTTTGAAAAGCTTTTGGTTGTAATTTTCTTTAAATCAAGTAGTAAATTATTATTTAAACTTATAAATTTTGCAATATTATTATTAATAAAACTACTGTTAACTTCTTTAAAGTTATCTAACAAAAATTTAATATCAGTTTTAATAGCACTATTTTTAGGAATTTTTATTTCTTCTAAATCAAGCTGTTTGCTAATTTTAACATTAACAATTTCTTCTGCATTGGCAAACAATTTTGGATTAGAACCAATGTGCATATTTTTGAATAAAGAAGAGGCTTTTATCAAAATTACTGTGCCTATTTCGTGCATCAAATCATTGGTTTTTTCTACAAATTCAGCTTCTTTTTTTGTGAAAATCGGAGGTACTCCAATAAAAGTGAGGTCAGTATTTATTGATTCCACTTTTATTATATCATAAAAACTTTTTTTCTCTAATTCGTTGTTAATAATTCTTATTTCTGCTTCCACTCTCATACTGTCCAGCATTTCAGAAACAGTTCTCGTAATATTGTCGGTTTCGCTATTTATCTGATTAACAATCATTAATCTTAATTTTGCATCTTGCCATTGAGGCGATGTCCACAAAAATTTCATCAACGAAAGTGTAAAGTTTCCATTATTTCCTGCACCTCTCCACCAGATATCAATAAGTTGATATTTTCCAAAACCAAAACGAACATCATAATCTACCAAAATAATGTTTAAATCAAGATTAGCAAGAGTTTGTATCATGTTTGCAAATCTAACAGGGTCTTTGGTTTGCCTTGCCCAGCCCATCATTACGGTGTCGGGTTCTACTCCCGAAAAACCATAAGTAGCCGCAATAGTTTCTATACCTTCATAAATATTTTTACACGTTTTTTTGCGAGTAAAAATACCTTTCTCTTGTTCGTTCACATCAATTATATTTTGCTGATGTTTTGGAAAAAGCACATTTTCAGTTTCACTTTTTATAATATCAAAATTTGAAAGAAACCCATATTTTCCAACTATAGCTTTTGATAATTCAATCAGATGTTGACGTTTATTTGTTCCGCCACTAAAAAGTATTAAATTAGGTCGCCAATTCCGCTGTTCCAAGGTTTTATTATTCATTTTGGTAAGAATACTGCGAATAATTGTAGTCCATACACTTTGCCAAACATCGCCAAAATCTAATCGTATCTCTCTTCTTTTCAGTATCATATAAATAATAAACATAATTGCAAGTGATATAATCATTGCAAAAAGATTAAGAATAGCCATTATTACAAAACTGAAAATAAAGCCAACAAGTCCTACAAATTTTGGAACTTTAAAACTTGGACGAAAATCGGTACTTGCCCAACTTTCTAACCAAAAAGCAAGATTTATAAAACCATAAGATGCAAGATAAAACATAGATACAATTTCGGCAATAGCATTTAAGTTACCAATTAATATTCCTATTTCTGCAATAGCAAAAGTTGCAAAAAGTGCAATTCGTGGTTCGTTACTGGGACCAAAACCTTTGGCAAGAAATTTTGGAATAATCTTGTCACCACCAATTGCTTGCGTAATTCGTGGACTGCCAAGTATGCCACCCAATGCCGATGATAAGGTAGCACCCCAAATACCTGCAAGCACAAGAAATGGAACCCATGAAATTTTACTCAAAAAATTATAATCTTTTAGAGTTTCGCCATCTACTGTAAACCCTATAAATAAGGCTAATCCGATATAAACGACAAAACCCACAATTATTGCAAGCATAGTACCTTTGGGAATATCTTTTTTAGGGTCTTTAAGGTCTCCCGACATGGAAACACCTGCGGTAAAACCTGTTACGGCTGGAAAAAATATAGCAAAAATCATTATTAGCGATTCTCCTCCTTCGGGTTGTGTCCACACAGCATTTGAAACAGAGAAATCTGCACTCAAACCTACTATTATTGAAACAATTGAAAGTGCAATTGCTGCCATTATAAAAAATTGTGCTTTTATGGCAAGCGAAGTACTTATAAAAACAAGTATTGTGAGCAAAACCAACACAACTGAACCCAAAATTCTAAAAGTATTAACAGATGTAAGGTCAAAACCAAGCATTTCAAAAAAGCCACCAATTGCTTCTACCGCCAACAGACTTTCCAAAAAACCAACTACATACAAAGCAATACTAAAAGCCATTCCTACTGTTAAGGCAATTCCAATAGCTCCTCCCATTGGCAAACCAAGACTTCGTGAGAGAATATAATATATTCCCCCAACTTTTATTTTTTTATCAGTCGCAATAGACGAAATACTTAAGCCAGTAGCAAACGAAATGATATGAGCTACAAGAATTATTATTATTGTAAAAACAATTCCTGCCTCACCCACAACCCAACCAAGTCGCAAGTACATTATAACGCCAAGTATTGTAAGCACCGAAGGAGTAAAAACTCCTGAGAAAGCATTAAATTTTTTCATAAATTATTGATTGATATATCAAATTATTGATTAGTTGTAATTTCTTTTAAATTATTAAATACAAGTTTGTAAATTACTTCAACAATATCTTTTAATTCATCTGTAGTAAAATGTTCTTTTTTAAAATCATCATTATTTATATTTTTGTGAATAACATCTTTTCTAATACTAATGAAATTTTTAATTTGTTCTAAAATATTATTATCAGTAATACTAAAGTATTTTACAATTTGTTTATTTAAGTTGTAATTCTTCTTATTATGATACCTTTGAATTATTTCAAAACATTGAAAATACATAATAAATGCTATATCAATAGAAGATTTTTTTTCAAAATTAATATTTAAGGAAGATTCAAAGGCGAGAGCAAATTGGTTGTTAAGATTTTTCAAAAAATTAATAAAAGCGTCATTTGTTGTACTTTCTATTTTTTCATTTACATAATTGTTAATGTTTTTTTTATAATCAAAATGGTTTCTTAAAAAATCTTTTTTAAAACAATCACTAACATTTTTTTTAAATTTGTTATAATGATTTTTCGTTATTTTATCCGTAAAATTAAATTCTGGAGCTTCTTTAATATAATATCCATCAGCACCTAAGTTAATAAGTTCTTGCATATTCCAAGCTTTGTTGGAGGCAGTAAAAATAATAATTTGTGTACCAGAGTTGTTGTCTTTTATTTCGTTTAATAATTTTGTACCCGAAAATGTTTTAGGTTCTGTAATATAATTATTATCATCTTCTTCGGTAGGATTTAGTCTCAAATCAAGCAAAATTAAGTCCCATGCTTTGTTTAATGCAGTTTTTTTGGCTTTATTTATAAAATCTTGAGATGATAAATTATCATGATTCACAAACTGAAAATCTCCGTTTTTAAATACTTTTTCTAAAACATCAGACCAACCTTTGTTGTGTTCATCATCAATTAGTAATATTTTTTTATCACTACTTTCAATAACATCAATATTTTTATTCTCTGAAATATTATATTGTTTGTTGTTAAAATAATGAAAAGCTCTAAGATATTTGAAATACAAATCCTTTTGTTTATTTGCAATAATTTTATTTGTTTTTAAAATTTTACCTCCAGATACAATTTTATCTAATCTTAACGCACCCCAGAAATTAGCAAGCGAGTGCTTGCCCTCAACACCTTCAATTTTCAATGAATTTAAAACTTGCAAATATTCATTTTTAGTTATTGGTTGTAAGGCGTTTATTACAGGAGTAATATCATTCCAATCATCAACAAAATCAACACCTGGCGTATTTAAAATATATGCAGAATGTTGTTCTTGTTGGTTACTTGTTGCGAAATAAATAGAATCTAATGAATTGGAATTAGAATACAATAAAATAGGTATAAATATTTTATCTTCTATTTGTTGATTAAGTCTTATATGTAAAGCTAATTTTAAACCAAGATAATAATTTTTATTTATAGTTAGTGGAATTATTATTTTTTTTATATCTCTGTATTGTAAAAATACTTTACTTATATATTCATGTAAATCAGCATCTTCAATTTTACCTCCTTTTGTACTAAAAGATATTTTATTATATTTTAGTTTTTTATTAAAACTATCATTGTTTTCAATAATATATATTTTTTCCATATTTTAATATTGAATTATTTATTTTTTTTATTTCATTTATAAGTTTGCAATAAGTCCATTCTTTAATTTTATTTTCAAAATCATCATAACTTATTTTACTTCCAGTTATCTTAAAGTAATCAATAATTTTATTTTCAAAATATGTAAAACTTAATTTTTCATTAATATTTATTTTCTCCTTTTCAATAATATCAATAATTTTATTAGATAAAATCATAGCCTTGTAATAAAACAGTTTTTCACCAAAAGCTAATAGTTCTAATTGAATAACTTCATTTATTTTATATTTTTTCAAAAAAATATATAAATTATTATAAAACAGATGTTTATCTATAATTTTAATGTTTTTTTCTGTTATTTCTGCACCTTTAGAACCTCTTGTGAAGATAACATAAGGAATATCATTATTTAGAAAAATTGTTCTAATTTTGTTATATGTATCTTTACTATCCACAAAATTACCTTTCTTGTCAACATCTGAAAATGTTTTATGTATAAAAATTGCATCAGCTTTTAGTAATTCTTCTTCAATATTAATCCATTGAGCATTTGTAATTTTATATATAGGTCTTATAAGTTTTTTAAACTCTCCGTTTTCTATAAAATCACAATTATATAATTTTGTTTGTTGTTTACTTCTGTTATCATCAATTAAGTATATCATTTTTAATAAAAAGATAAAATGTGAGTAAATCCTTTAATTTTGTAATTTATTTTTTCGTATTCAGGTTTATTTTTGTCATCAAGTATATTAAAACGGTATGTTCCATCTGTAAATACTGCCTCAATTGACCAATTACATAAACTTTTTAAAGTTTTATCTTTTATTTCTAAAAAATCACCTTTCAATATGTTTTTATGTGTTTTTAATACTTCTGAATTATGATGAACAATTTTTATTCTATTTCCTCCAAAACTAACTGATACTTTGTAGAGGTTCTTTGCCTGGGCATGTTCTAAAATCCCTTTAAATATACGTAATAAACTATTTATTAACATATCTACATCGGTATAAAAATTTGCATTTTTTAAATTGTTGTCCAAATCTATATTTAATTCTGGATACCTAATGTCAATATAACTAAAAATATTATACAATTCTCCAATTCTTATCTCAATTGTGTGTTTAAAAGGTTCAATAAATTCATTATATAATAAATCATTATTAAATGGGTGCGTTCCTTCACCCATTACACTTGTACACCAATTTTCAACCTTCGCAGAAGACCAACCTACATCATATTCTTTCTTTTTTCCTTTTTCCCATCTCCACCATTTTGGTTTAGGTTTGAAAACAAAATGTCTTATTCTTGTTTCTAAAGGTTCTGGTATGTTTTTGTTTTCTCTAAATATTTTTTCTAAATCTTTTTTTACTTCTTTAATAAAAATATTATAATTAAATTCACCACTAAAATCATGTGTTAGGTATTTTATATTTTTACTAATTTGAAAATTACTTAATAATAATTTTGTTTCTTTTGGTTTATGTAATTTCTTATTTTGTAATGGTAATTGAGCTGATTTAGATTTTTTTATTTGGCAAGACAAGTCATAAAACTTATTTTTAAGTTTCACAATTTGTTTATTACTTCCTCCATGTTGTTTTTCGAGTTTTTCAATATCCTCTAATATACACATCAAAAATTTTGTTCTTTTTGTATCCATGACTTCATTATTGATTATTGATTATATATTTTTATTGCTTTATCAATACTTTCAATCTCCCAAATATATAAAATTTTATTTATAAATTTTATATCTATTATTTTATCTCTTATTTTTAGGTCTTCATATTTTGATTTAAAATTGTTGTAAATATCGTCGTTCTGTCCTCTAACCATTCCAATAAATAAAATTCTTCCTCTCAAAACTTTTTTAAAATCAGGGATTTGTTTTTTGAGATGTTTTTTTTTGTAATGTTTTGCAAAAATAGTTTTTGTTTTGGCAATTCCTTTTTTTTCCCAATTGTGTAACATTGCTCTTGTTGTGCGAATATATTCACGTGTAACATTAACTTTTTTATTTACAGTAAGTCCAGTTACTATTTGCCGTTCTGTTCTTCTTTGCAAGCGTGTTTTTTTTTCATTTAACTTAAATTGTTCTTGTTCTATTATTTTTTTTAATTTTTCATAAAAAAGTTTATTAAAAATATTTTTATAAGAAGAAAAAGTAATATCATCGGCATATCTGGAATATCTTATTTTGTGAGTTTTTGATAAAATAATAAGTTTTTTATCCAAACGTTGACATATAATATTGCTAATTGTAGGCGAAGTTGGAGAACCTTGAGGTAAAAATCCGTTGTAGCAACATAAATTTGCAATTAAAAAAGCAATAGGTTCTCGTTCGCCTGTCAAATTAAATGGTTTTAATTCTAAAACAGATTTTACTCTTCTAAATTTTATACTTGGAAAAAAATTTGATAAATCCACATTATAAACAAAAGGTTTACTTGTGTGACTTTGTGCATTAGAAACTATATTTCGTTGATATACAAATCCATTAACAGGTTTTATGGGTAAAAAAACGGCATTCAAAATGAAATTAATATTTCGTTGTATTAATTTAAGAAAAGGAATAGGTGAGTAAATTACCCGTTCATTACCATTTTTTTTTGCAACAGAGAAGGATAGGTATTTATTTTTCTTATGAAAAGCAAAATAATTTATATTTTGCTTTGTTATTTCCTTTATAATATTGTAATTAAACAAATATTTATTTACTTCCTCCAAAAGATGTACAAATTCATTTATGGTTTTTAATTTATGAAATTTAATTACTACATTTTTTTTAAACTCATCTATATGTAACTTTTCTTTTACAATAAAATTCATCTTATTCTGTTTAAATTAAAAAAAGGCATTTGCAATATATTCCTTTATGAATTGAAAATCTTAATTATAATACAAATATGTTATATTTAAGAAATAAAATTATCTTAAAATTATCTTAAAAAGTTATTTAAAAGGATTTCATAATAAAAATTAAGCTAACTTTGTTATATAAACATTGCGAAAACACAATGCAAGAGTCAATATTTTGTTGCAAATACCTTTAAAGTGCAAAAGTAGAATATTAGTTGAAAAAAAATAAAAATTTTATTAAAATTTAGGATTTATTTTTTTAAATATTTTGGACTATCAGATTAAATTTTATGAAAAAAATTCGTGTAAAGCATGGATTTGTACACAATTGTATCTGTGTCAAACATCTACGCTTGATACGAAAAGCCGTTGAAAATCAGCCCTATTTAACTCTACTTTGATGGTACTTATTGGAGTTATTAATTTTGAAGGAATATTTTTATTACTTTTTAGTATTTGGTTATTAAAATTTTTGTAGAACAATGTTATCGCTTGATACTTTTTTAAGTTGGTTT
>JAOZTW010000126.1 GCA_029938985.1 Bacteroidales bacterium
GAAAAACAGATAGTTAATTATTACAAGAATAGTTTTCCCGACTTTTCAGATATTACTGAAATAAATACAAATACGATGTTTTTTTATGTCAATTTTATATACAAAATATGTTGTAGAGACAAGGCATGCCTTGTCTCTACGGCAAATTGAACAGCAAATTGTATGTTTTTAATATTACTGAAAAGTTTTCCCGACTTTTCAGATTATTTGAAAATTTATTTTCTAAAATTATAAAAATAATGACGCAGTTTATGAACTTATTTTTTCATTTTCACTTAGGCATATTAAGATAAATAATTGACAAATTTAAACGAAGTTATTTTGTTTTTTAACAATTCAATAAATATAATAATATCAAGATATTTGCATGTTTATTGAAGAAATTAAAAGAATAAAAAACAAGTTTATAAGCTTAATTATTTGTTTTTAAATATGCTTTACATTCAAAATACCTAATCAAATATCATACAAATATAATTTTTTTTGTTCTTATAATAAAATAAATTATATTTTTTTTCAAAAAAAATTTATTTCAAAAGAAATTAAAGTACTTTTGCAGTTGATTTATTGAAAAATACATAATAATAAAAAAAGTTGAAAAATGGAAAGTATTTTTGAAATATTAAATAAAAA
The DNA here is from genome assembly GCA_029938985.1 of Bacteroidales bacterium. Classification (GTDB taxonomy): domain Bacteria; phylum Bacteroidota; class Bacteroidia; order Bacteroidales; family JAOZQN01; genus JAOZQN01. The sequence goes on from JAOZTW010000126.1 coordinate 634, forward strand.
CGATTTTAATAGATGTAATATTGTTACACTTCTCAAATCAAAGAGCGATGAAAGCAAATTGATATTGGATAAAGCAAGGGCTGTTAAGCTGGCAAATGTTGGTAGCAAAGTGTATTATCGGGGTTTGATTGAATTTTCAAATATTTGTTTAAAAGATTGTTATTATTGTGGGATTAGGAGGAGTAATAAAAACACAAACAGATATGAAATTGATGCCGATAATATTTTAAAAGCAGCAAAATTTGCTCACGAAAATAGATATGCTTCTATTGTGTTGCAAGCTGGCGAAAGAACTGATAATGTTTTTGTAGAAAAAGTTAACAAACTGTTGAAAGAAATTAAGAAAATATCTAATGGAGAACTTGGTATAACTATTTCACTTGGAGAGCAATCAGAAGAAGTGTTTAAAAGATGGTTTGATAGTGGAGCTCATAGATTTTTGTTGCGTATAGAAACTTCAAACAGAGAATTGTATTCTAAAATACATCCAAACAACAATATTCATAATTTTGACAAAAGATTGGAAATGTTACAGAGCTTACAAAACATAGGTTATCAAACAGGTACAGGAGTAATGGTTGGGCTTCCGTTTCAAACTTACGAAGACCTTGCTGATGACCTTTTATATTTCAAAAAATTTAATATAGACATGGTTGGAATGGGACCATATATAGAACATACTGAAACTCCTTTGTACCAACATAGGCAAAAATTGTTACCTGCCAAAGAACGATTTAACCTTACCATAAAAATGAATGCAATATTGCGTATTATGATGAAAGATATTAATATTGCAGCCGCAACAGCATTACAATCTATTGACCCACTTGGTAGAGAAAAAGCTTTGAAGTTTGGTGCAAATGTTATTATGCCAAATATAACTCCAACTATACATAGAAAGGAGTATCAACTGTATGAAAACAAACCATGTATAGACGAAGGAGCAGATGATTGTATGGGCTGTTTGGAGGCAAGAATTGGGCTGGCAGGCGACACAGTTGCTTATGGAGAATGGGGCGATTCCAAACATTTTTTTGAAAGACAAAAGAAAAAATAGTTTTATAATATTTTTTTGTTAGCTTTGCATGTTTTCATAAATTAGAAATTGAACATTATATAAAAATAAAATGAGTAATATTGTAGCAATTGTAGGACGACCAAATGTTGGTAAATCAACGCTTTTCAATAGATTAACAGAAACAAGAAAAGCAATAGTACATGAGAGTAGTGGTGTAACAAGAGACCGACATTATGGGAAATGTGAATGGAACGGAGTTGAGTTTTCTGTAATTGACACTGGAGGATATATAGAAGATTCTGCAGATGTTTTTGAAAAAGAAATTAGCAAACAAGTAGAATTAGCCGTAGATGAGGCTGATTTAATAATATTTGTGGTTGATGTAATGAGCGGTGTTACAGACTTGGACGACACTGTTTCGTTGTTACTCAAAAAAACAGCAAAACCTGTTTTGCTTGTTGTTAATAAAGTTGATAATAATCAAAGACGTTTTGAGGTATATGAATTTTATTCTCTTGGTATTAAAGAGTTGTTTATGGTGTCCTCAATAAACGGAGGAGGAACAGGGGAACTGCTTGACAAAACAGTTGAATTGTTACCTGTAAAACCAATGGAAACTGTAGATGATAGCATTCCAAAAATAGCTGTTGTAGGACGACCAAATGTAGGAAAATCATCGTTAATAAATTCATTAATTGGAGAAGAACGAAATATTGTAACCCCAATAGCAGGCACAACTCGTGATACTTTAAATACTCGTTTCCAAAAATTTGGGTACGATTTTGTTATATTAGACACAGCTGGACTACGGAAAAAAGCCAAAGTGAATGAAAATATTGAATTTTACTCTGTAATGCGTTCTGTTAAAGCTATTGAGAACTCAGATATTTGTGTTTTAATGGTTGATGCAACTCTTGGAGTTGAGGCACAGGATATTAATATTTTTAGGTTAATACAACGAAATAGTAAAGGGGTAGTTATTGTTGTAAATAAATGGGATTTGATAGAGAAAGACAACAACACTATGAAAGAATTTGAAGCTGTTATTAAAGAAAAAATAGCTCCTTTTGTTGATGTACCAATAATTTTTACTTCGGCGGTTACAAAACAAAGAATATTAAAAGTGTTGGACAACGCAATAGAGGTTTTTAAAAACAGAAGACAAAGAATAAAAACCGCAACTTTAAACGAGGTAATGCTATCTGTTATAGAAATGCAACCACCGCCAGCAATAAAAGGTAAATATATTAGAATAAAATTTGTAACACAGTTGCCAACGCATGCTCCTACTTTTGCATTTTTTACTAATCTACCGCAATATATTAAAGACCCTTACAAAAGATATTTAGAAAATAAAATACGTAAAAATTTTAAATTTACGGGAGTGCCTCTTAAGTTGTTTTTCAGAAAAAAATCTAAATAATTTTGATTTAGAACATATTTTACAGAAATTGTAATTTTTGATTAAATAGTGGGTCGTTTAAATTGATGGCAAGGAAGTTGCAGGTAACTGCAAATATGAAGTAGGTTACCAATGCAAAGTGTGTGCTGACTACCATGAAGTAGTCAGTCGCCTATTCTATTAAGTTTTTATGATACTCTTCAATTGTAGTTTTTCAAAAAATTGATAGTCCCTACAAAACAGTGTTGGTTAATTAAGATAAAGAAATTATTAGGTATATTTCACAAATGCAAATTTTTGTGTTATTTTTATAACGTTTTAAAATCCACATTTACAATAGTAAACTTCGGTATTTAAAATGCTATAAACTTTACACTTGTGAAACATGCTAAACCTCAGCTGGTGCGAGCTTGTAGCTCGTATCCAACTCATTATAATAAGTCAATATCAATTACAGATTTTTGCTCTGTGTGTTTTTTTGATATTATACGAGGTTGGATACGAGCTACAAGCTCGCACCAGCAGAGGGGTTGTAAGTTTTGATTTCATATCATTAAATATTATATTAATCTAAATTCTTGTGCAGTATCTAATTTTATTTAATTTTTCTGTTTCTTTTTGGATTTTTAAAATTTCAGTAACTTTATTTAGTAAAGTTTGAGTTGTAGATTTATTTTTCATACTTTTTGTTTAATTAAACAAACATTTGTTGTAAAAGCCCTTTTTTAAACTCCTGATGTTTTGTTATTTGAAAATCTAAATGACCTATTTTTTTATCAATAATGCTTAAAAAATTGGCTATTTGCTCTTGCTCTGAAAGATTTGGGTATTTTATTTTTAATGTTTGATATTCAGATATCCAGTATCTTTTATGTTCGCTTACAGGATATTTTAGCTTTTGCATAATTTCATAAACAAATTTAATATTAACAGACTTATCTTTAGTTTTTAAAATTTTCATTGCAGAAGATTTTGTTTTAAAATGAAAATCTACATATTTATTTGCTGTTGTAAAATCATCAAAAATAATTACTGGTAAGTTATTTTTAAATATTCCAAAATCTTCATTTGTATATCCGAGAATAAATGTTTTGCCAGCTGTTAATACTGGTATTTTATATGTATTATTGTAGTCTGTACTATTTACAATATATTTCGTTGGCTGTTCATAATCTAAAATATCTTTTAATTTTTTCTCTTCCCAGTCTGGAAAACTATTTCCGTTTTTATCTTTAAAGCGGATTTGTTGAGAGAATATTTTTTGCATTATTCCTTTTTTGTATTGCTCTAAAAGTTGTTTTTTGCGAGTTAGTTGTTCGGTTTTTTTATCTACTGCAGTTAGGAATGTAGCTATTTTTTTTTGTTCTGGGAGGGTGGGGAAAGTGATTTTATAAATTGAAATTTGAGGAGCAGTTAATTGAGGTACTCCTGTACTTTCAATAAAAATATTAAAATTGTTTATTGCATATTCAAAAAAATAAATATTATCATTATTTAATGCTTTTAATATTAAAAGTCTAACTATTGGATAAAATTTGTGATTTCTTGCATGTGCAATTCCAATATATACTCCACGCCCTGCTATTGTAACAACATTTTCTTTTATTTTATATATATCAGAATAACCGTACAAACCTTTGCTCTTTTTTGCATTAGCATATATTGGATATTTGAATATATCAGTTTTTTTAAAACTAACATGCTTTTTTAAAATATCACCACCAGCATTAATTTTAAATATTTCCCCCATTTTTTTTGTTTCCCACTCCTCTTTAAACTCAGAAAATCTTAGTTTCGGTATATTTTTATTATTATTTATCATAGTTTAAAAAGGAGTTTCAATATTTAATTCTTTGCAAAAGTCTGCAATTATTTTGTCTGTTTCAGCCATTTCTTTGTCAAGTTGTTTTAGTTCTCTCGCTACTTCTGCAATGTCTATTTGCTCTTCTTCCTCAAAAGTATCTACATAGCGAGGTATGTTGAGGTTTTAATCGTTTTCTTTTACCTCATCAAGATTTGCTACATAGCTGTATTTATCAATTGTTATACGTTCTTTGTAGGTATCAATAATTATATCAATTTTTTCAAATCTTACAAAAATATCTGGCTCAACATAATATTTGTTTTTAGTTCCGATGGAATTCCAATGAGACCAAAATTCATGATTTAGATATTCTCCTATCTCATTATTTTTAGTTATTTCAATGAAAAATTGATTTATTATTTCTTTTGGCATATAAAACAACAATCCAAAAAAAGATGATGATAAGGTATCTTCTTTTTTTTCTATTTTTGTTTTACCATGTTTTATGGCTTGTATCATTATTGTTTTATTATGTTTTAACAAGTTTATTTAAAAAATTTAGATTATCAATGAAATTTACATGTTGAACATCGCTGAATACATCATTACTTGATAATTCATTGATTAAATTTTTAATTAACTCTAAAAGATGATTATCAGATAGCCTTTTAATATATAAAGATAATTTTTTACAATCGTAAACAATATCCCTAACTGTTTGATAAGAATTGCGTTTAAATTCCTTATTAGTTTTCATTATTATTTGTGCCTCTATGTTGGTCAAATGTATTATGTTTTTGGGCAAAACATCGATTATGTTAAAACGATATCTATCTTCGATTTTAACTTTGTCTATACAGTAACTGTGCATTAACTTGTATGCTTTCCTTTTTATTAAGAAATCAATATCAACACATACTTTTAAAATTTTATCCATTATTTTAATTGCTAAATGTTTTTGAAAGTCATTTTTTGTGTATTTTGGATTTTCAAGAAAGTGCTCATCTACATATTTTGTTAAATCATTTAATAATTTATAACTTGCTTGAGTATTCATAACTATATGGAATTAAATATTGTTGTTAGAGTGTGTATTATATTTCTAATTTGTAAGTTTCGTTGATTTTTGAAGATGGTATTATTTTGTATAACATATTTGATTTGTATTTCTTTAATTAAGGATTTCATATATTATTATAGTTTGGAGTTTATAGAATTTTTTCATGTACTTTGGATAATGAAAGAAAATACCAGTGATTTCTAATGTGTCAAAACATTTTTTCATCTCTCTTGTTGCATAGAATTCTTTTTTTCTATCCTTTTTGTATTGTTTTGGATACATTTTATAATTACCAAGCTGATGAGCTACTGTTAACACTGTATCAGCGACTATATATTCTTTAAATTCCTCAATAACTGATAGTTCGTTCATTTGTTTTATTTTGCCTTTATGCGAGCCAAGAAGACCATTTACACATAAAGAACGAACACAACCTGAGGTTAAAATTATAAGACCTATTAGTATAATGACTGGTGAATGTTTTTTCATTTGAGTTTTGTTCTATATTGTATAAAATTTAAAAATTTCAGACATTTAATTATTTAGTTATCCATGTTATTAATAAAAGTTTCTACATAGTCTAATAGTTTGTCGGTTATGCGTTCGGCTATTGATTTGCGTTGTAGTATTGATGGTGGTTCTTGGTTTCTGGCGTTTATTATGTCGTCTCGGAGTGGACGGCGGTTGTGAAACAAATAACTATCAATTATTTTGTTGGCTCGTTCGGGTATTAAATTTTCATCTTCGCATATTTTATAGAATGCTTTTTTTTGTTCTGCTTGCCAGTATTTGTCAAACTCTTCGGGTATGTCTTCTTGGTCAAATATATTAGGTATGTTTTTTTCTATAAACTGCTCTATTAGTTCTCTTTTACTCCGTAGTTTTACATCGCCAGATAGTAAGTCGGTAATTTCTTTTTTCTGTTTTTCGAGGTCTGGTTCATTATCTGAATAACTTAGCTGGGCAAGTAATTTGAGTATGTAAACTATATTTATTTCGTCTCGGTGTAGTAGTTCAAGTTCAAAATCAAGGTCGTTAAGTATGGATACTTTTTCTTTTTTATTGTTTGTTCTTACTTTATCGTACAGGTCTAAATATTTGCTTTTGTAGTCTTCAAAATCTTGTTCAGACATTGCGAGATTGTTCCAGTTGAAATCGGCAAAGTGAACCAAAGTATTTTTTAGTCGTGATAATTCTCTAAATGTATAGAAGAACTGTAATTCTTCATATTCTGACTGTAAATTGTTTACACTGTTGATAGTTGGTGCAATTGTTAGTAGTTTTTCATATATTTCTTTAAATTTAGATAAATAACTTTCGTAGGGAGCTAATAAAATAACTTCTTTTGCGTCTTTGTCCGAAAACAGTGATATTGCTTTGTCGGAGGCATCTTTTAAGTTGCGGAACGACACTATATTGCCTTGTGATTTTGTTTCGTTAATTATACGGTTTGTACGTGAAAAGGCTTGTATTAGACCATGATATTTAAGGTTTTTATCTACATAAAGCGTGTTGAGTAATTTGCTATCAAAACCAGTAAGAAACATATTGACTACAAGTAAAATATCAATATTTTTGTTTTTTACATTTTTAGAAATATGTTGATAATAGTTATAAAAATCTTGACTGTTTTTAGTGGAATAGGAACAGTTAAACATTTTATTGTAGTCGGCTATAAATTCGTCTAATTTTTCTCTGCTGTGTTTGTTTCTTTTAGTAATTGGTTTGTCAATATTAAAATTATCTTCGCCAATAAAACCGTTTGCTTCTTTGTCGGGTTCGTTTGTTCCGTAGCTGAAAATAGTTGCTATTTTTAAATTGTGCTTTCCTTGTTGTTTTAGATTTTTAAATATATCGTAATATTTTATTAGTGCATCAATACTGCTGACACAAAACATTGCATTAAATTTTTTGTAGTGAGTTTTTCTATCGTGGTTTAGAATTATGTAGTTTATAATTTTTTCTAATCTTTGTGGTGCTTCCAATAATTCTTGTGTGTCAATATCTTCTACTTTTATATCCAGTCTTTTGTTACTTTCGTCTTTGTATTTGTATTTTCCTATGTATTCTATCGAAAATTTAAGAACGTTTTCATCTTTTATGGCATCTGTAATTACGTATTTATGCAAGCAATTTTCAAAAAGATCGGCAGTGGTTCGCTTGCCAAGTTCGTTTTTCATTGCATTGTCGGCAAAAATTGGCGTTCCTGTAAAGCCAAACATTTGTGCTTTTGTAAAAAAATCTTTTATTCGTTTGTGAGTTTCTCCAAACTGACTGCGATGGCATTCATCAAAAATAAAAATAGTGCGTTCGTTTTTATGTTCTTCCATTTTTGATAAATGTTTATCGCTATGGATAGCATTATTTAGTTTTTGAATGGTGGTAACAATAAGTTTACTTTTATTGTTAAATTGTTTTATAAGGTCTTTGGTGTTTTCGGTTGCATCTACTGAGCCTTTTGAGAAGTTCTCAAATTCTGTGATTGTTTGATAATCTAAATCTTTTCTATCTACCACAAAAACAACCTTATCTACTTTGGGTATTTCTATTAGTATTTGACTTGCTTTGAATGAGGTTAGTGTTTTACCAGAGCCTGTTGTATGCCAAATATATCCGTTTTTACGGCTTTCTTTTACTCTACTTATTATTTTTTCTACTGCATAAAATTGATAGGGACGGAGAACCATAAGAATTTTATCGGTTTGTTGTAGAACGGTGTATTTCGTTATCATTTTGGACAAATGACAGGGTTCTAAAAATTGCTGTGCAAATGGTTCGAGTTGGGTTATTGCTTTGTTGTTTTCGTTTGCCCAAAAGAATGTTTGTTTGAACGATGAACCTCTATTGTTTGCAAAGTATTTAGTGTTTACTCCGTTGCTGATAATAAACATTTGAACATATTGAAACAGACCATAAGATGACCAAAACGAGTGCTTTTGATAACGATTTATTTGATTAAATGCTTCTTTCAGTTCTAAGCCCCTGCGTTTTAATTCTATTTGAACCAATGGCAAACCGTTTATAAGCAAAGTTATATCGTAGCGGTTTTTATACAAGCCCTCCATGCTTATTTGATTGGTTACTTGGTATTGGTTTTGACACCATTGTTCTTGTTGTATAAATTCAATATATTTGTTGTCGCCATTTGCTCTTTTGAGATACATTTTGTCTCTTAGGATTTTGGCTCGTTCAAAAATATTGCCTTTGTTGAGATGGTTTAGAACTTGGGTAAATTCTGTTTCGGTAAACTCTATTTTATTGTGTTTTTCTAATTGAGTTTTTAAATTAGCAAGTAATTGTTTTTCGTCTTTTATTTTAACAAAACTATAATCTAAGCCTTTTAATTGCTCAATTAGATTGTTTTCAAGTATGTATTCGGGTTGAGGTGTCATTTTTTAATGTTGTGAAATTAAAATTCTAATAACAGATATTTTGTAATAAAGCATATAAAAATGTCTAAATGAAAAAAAGTTAAACAATTTTAGACATTTATAATATTCTGAAATAAAGCAATAAACAAAAATAAAATGTCTAAATAATGTCTAAAAAAGTTATTTATCTATTTTTGTTAAGTGCCAAATTTTACCTTCTACCTGATAAGTCGGGAAAACTTTTCTTGAGACAATTAACTATATGATTTTCAATAAAAAAACCAATTTACTATATTAAGACTTAAGTACATAGAGTAATGTTTTTTGTGTATAATAACCTTTTTTGTTATAAAAATCTTCAAATTTGCAGTTGTCATGCTATTTAGACGTTTCCAAGTCCCCTATTTTTTGCCTTATGGCAAAAAATAAGGGACGTTGGAAAGTCTTTTCGGTAACAATACTTTAGATAATTAAGTCTTAATATGTTACTTGGATTTTATTAAAAAGCAAGTAATCAATGCTTTAATGTTATGATAAAAAGATTTCCCGACTTTTCAGCTTCTACATAAATTTTCTTTTTATTTCTTAATTTCTGTAAATTGTTTTTATTTTTGTTTTAATAAAAAAAGTTTATCTTTGCATCAAGTTCATCTTACCATTTGGAAGAAGGAAATCTGAAAACGCAAGCCAAGATGCTCTGCGTTTTCTGCATTTATAAGAGTTCTTCTAATTTTCTTTATTTACAAATCCTATGATTTCGGTCCAGAAAAACAAGAAAAAAAGCAGCATTAACTCTAGAACCAAAAACTCGTGCTTTTCCTTTAACTCTTAGTTCAAAAAAATTAATATCTTTACTTATTTCGTTTAATACTAATGAATTTGGCAATTGTTTACGTTCAATTTGAGTATATTCTAAATTGAGCGATTATATATTTAGTTTTAGTAAATTGTGAATTTTGGACTC
>JAOZTW010000731.1 GCA_029938985.1 Bacteroidales bacterium
TTGAATTGGTAAAAATAAAAATAACATCGCTTAAATTGGTTAATTATTTATTTTATTATGCCTAATACCCTCGGTAATAGATATTTTATTTTTTCCTTTAAAACTAATAATAAAGCAATCAGAATGTCCTAAATTAATTATTTCTTTTTGTAATTTTTTTACCTCTTCAAAAGTAGCACAATTCCCAACAGTATAAACTACTAAACTATTAATAATTTGTGTTTCAATTGAATGATTATGTTTTATTGTTCCAAAATTTTCTTGTAAAACTTTATCAGAAAGATAAGACGCATAAGCTCCTATTTGTATTTTGAAACTTATTTTATTAGATGCTTTAACATTTTGTTCTATACGAGTTGCTTTTGAAATAGCTATTTCTTGTCCTTCGTTAAATGCTGTTACATAGGCATCAGTAAATCCAAGTTCTCTCACATTCTCATTTTTATTTTGAGCATCAGACAAAGAATAATATGGTCCTACCATGTAACGATACATTCCTTTTTCTGTTTTTGTTTCATAAATTGTACTTAAATTTTTTAACTGCTTTTCTGTTTTAGGAGTTAAAAAAGTTCCAAGTTGAACAACATATATAAGGTATCTTGTTTTCGTAATATCTTTGCTATTTACAAAAACACCTTTAGTAGTAGTTGTAGTATTATTTTTTGGTTGAGTATTTTCATTTTGATGCGTTTTGTTATTATCTACAATCGAAATTGATGGAGCTACATATTTAGTACCAAGAATAACAGCTTTCTCTTTCTTTACAAGCTCGTTGTAATCTGCCGATTTAGTCATTTTAGATTTTGCAACCGAATAAGACGTTTTTGTCCCATTTACATAGCCAATAATTGAAGCATCATTATAACCCATTGATTTTATTTCCATTAACGCCAATTCTGCTGCTTCGTTGGTTCTATATTCTCCTGCCATGTACCTTTCAAGTTCGTTGTTTTTAAATTTATCGTAAGTTATTGGCATAAATCGATTAAATTTTGAAACAGATAATGGATTTTTAACTGTAGCTACTTGAACTCTAAATAACACCCCTTCTTTTTTTGTTATTTTCACAGGAGTTGGTTTGTCAATAGAATATTGCCAAGTAGATTGGTATTCAAACTTGTTGTTTCTAGGTTTAGTTGTCTTGTTCGTTTTTGTATTCTTGGTTTTGCTGGTGTCTGTTTTTGCAATTTTAGTAGTATCTTTTACTTCAACAGTTGGCTTTTCAAAAACAATTATTGACGTTATTTCAGTTTCTTTTAAATTAAAATATACAGAATAAGCATTTTCTTGAAATTCAATAGCTGTTAACAACAAGTCGTTTGAGAGAAAATAATCAGTAAGTTTTTTATTGTTATCTGTTTGCAATTCGGCCTTTTGGTATTTTATTAATGCTTGTTCATAAAAAAGTTTGGCATTTTTTTCATAAATAATACCTTTTTTATATTTTGCCGAAGTAGAATCTGCAGGACGATATTTAGAATATTTTGTCTCAAAAATTTTAAATTGAGCTTTATTATTTTTAAAATAATTTGAAATTGCCATAAATTTGTAATAAAATGCCTCTTTTTCATATATTTTAGATTTGTTCTCTAATTCTTTTCGTTCTACAAGATTTTTACTTTTTGCATCTTTGGCGAGATGTCTTGAAAAAGAAAAAAGGCTATCAGCTTTTGCTTCAACCACAATCGCTGTCTCTTTTTTGAAATTTATACCATCAAAAATATTTTTCCCAGTTATTGCTAAGTCTGTTAAAATTATTAAAGTATCTAATTTTGATTTATATAAATTAGGGTCATTATTTAGGTCGTAAAGTCGTTTTCTTACTTTAACTTCCTCAACTACAACTATTTCTTTTTTGGGTATATATTCATTTCTTAATCTTTTTATTTCATTATGATCTTTCATATAAACAAAAAACATATATTCTAACAAATGCAATGCTTCTACATCTAAATTGTCTGCCTGTATATATTTGTTATATTTTTTAACATTGTCAAGATTTTGAGCACTATTTCTAATTATTAGAGCTGTGTCAAAATTATGTTTTGCCTTAGTTCTTAGTATTTTAATTAAATCACTATTGACTGTATCTGCTGAATATTTTTCCAAATTTTTTTCATAAATATTTTTAACAGATTGATTAGCATCAACAAAAAACACCATTGATTTTAAACCAAATTTTGTAGCTTTTAATTCAAATTTTTTTGTTTTTTTCAGATATTTTTTCTTATGTTTAGGATTATTAGTTTGCTCCATCAACCGATTAAATTCATCTGATTTTTCTATAAAAATATCGTATTTGTACAATAATTTTTCTCCTTTATCATATTTAATATAGGCTTTATTTAGAATTTTTTGGTCTAACGCATCAAAAATAAGATTGTAATAATCCTTATTTTTTAGTGTAAGCGGATTGTCATAAACAGACAATGGTGTTGGGAAAGGATTATAAACAAAGGAATAACTGATTGCTAACACAAAAATTCCAATTATAACAGAAAGGAAAAACGATTTATTTTTTTGCATAATTTTGAGTTTTATTAAATTTTAATATGATTCAGATGTGTGTTGTAAACTTGTAATTAGAAATGTAAAATTAATATTTTTTTTTGTTTATTAATAATAATGATACAAAATAAATAAAGATTCATTTAAAATAAAACACAACTATACTGATATACAGGTTTATATAAATATTATTTTTTCAAATATAAACTTATAAAAATCATTAGGCATATTAAAATAAATAACTAACCAATTTAAGCGATGTTATTTTTATTTTTACCAATTCAATAAATATAATAACTAAAGTTTCGGAGTTGTTAATCTCTTGATATATACTTTATTTATTTTTA
>JAOZTW010000732.1 GCA_029938985.1 Bacteroidales bacterium
TTTTCTTTTAATTTGCTACTCAACTGATTTATTTGTTATTAGACTTGATGGCTGAATACAAATAATAATTTAAAAGGATTGAATGGTTTTGGATTTAAAAACAGCACAACTAAATTTGAAGCCTCTGTTTTTAAAAATAACAAAATAATTGAACAGTTACGACCTGTAATAAAAAAATATTTCAGTCCTGCAAAAACCGTATATAAAGGCTCATCTTCGTATGGATTGAAACACATTGCAGAACAGCATTTAGACAATTATGTTTCTAATGGAGAATTTATTTATGCTATGCACCTTGAAGGCTATAATATTGAAAGAGATGACCCAAATTGCTATTTCAATATAAAAAAAGGAGACATAAATAGCCTTTCAAGTTCAAAAGAGATATTAGACATTTTAGCAGATACAAAAAATGACTTTACAGAATATTTGAAATATGAACAATCATTTTTAAAATACAAATATCATTTCAATTACCTTTTGAAACGAAAATTTAGCGATAACAGAAGTTTAAGACGTAACGATGCTATAACAGTTGTTGCAAAAGAAATAAATGAAGACAAAAAAATAATAAACCATTGGTTTAACTTAATTAAAGAAGTAGATAGTGTTATTCCACCAGATAAGTTGCAAGCAATTTGTAAAATTTTCAGTCTAACAGAAGAAGAGATTTTTAATACTGTTTCCAAACTGGAAAAAAATAAACATAGAAACACTTACGATAAAATTACAGAACAAGAAATAGTTCAATTGCTGATTGATTTACAAACGTATATAAAAGATAATTTTGAATTTAGGAAAAATAGATTTTTATCAGTATTATACTTACCTTATATCGAATATAAAGATAAACAAGAGGATAACGATGATAGTAATCCAATTTTTAACAAATGGAATTCATATAGTTGGGAAAGATTTAAGTCAAATATTTGGTATCAGATTGCAAAACAATTTGATTTATCAAAGAAAAAGGAAGATGAAATATTAGAGAAGATCAAAATTATAGTTGAACTAATAATTGAAGAAGCAAAAGAATATTTCCCCTCTGATAATTATATGGAATTGGCTAAATTACCAGTTAAGATTATAAAAGGCACTCCTCTGCATTTAGAAAATCGGAGAAAATCAAAACTACAAATCGGAGATTTGTGTTATATTGCAAGTAAAACAAAAAATGAATATTTTGTGCAAGGTGCAGTAGTTGAAGAAATTCAGGATAATTCCATCCTAATATTTACAATTGGAGGAATTGCAAATCGGGGAAATTTATCCTTTTCAACAAATAGTTTATACGCAGATGAAATTGGAGAAACACCAGAACATGCCGTTGAAAATAAGTTCTAAAATAATCAAATACATGAAATAAAATAAGAAGTAATGAATGATGATGAATTGAATTATTCAAAACACGTTAAGAAACGAATAGAAGAGCGTGATTTAGATGAAAATTGGATTGCTGATACAGTAAAATCACCTGACAAAACAGTTGTAAAATCGGACGAAGAAGTTCACTTTTTTAAAAAAATTGTTGATTTTGCAGGTAGATGTCTAAAAGTAGTCTTTAATCCAATAAAGAAACTTGTAGTAACAGCACATTTTGATAGAAACATGACTAAAAAAGGTTGCAAATGAAAATAACTTATGATAAAGAAGCCGATGCGCTTTATATTAAATTAACAGACAAAAAAATTGTCGAAAGCGAAGAAATTGCAGAAAATATTGTAATTGACTTTGACAAAGATAACAATGTAGTTGGAATAGAAGTAATATATTTTGTTTCTAAGCACAAACAAGATTTTTATCCTGTATTCAAACAAGTGGAACAATCTGTTTGGGGATTTGAAGCTCTTGCAACGAAATAAAAATAAGCCACTAACATTGTGCTTAATGCAATTTTGTTTTTTGTGGTGTGTTTTGGGTCGCTAGCGCTCCCCAAAAAACACACATATCAATAGCTTTGTTGTCATAAATTTAATTCAGAAACTTCGCAAGCTACGTTCCTGAATTAAATTGACGACACAAAGCCCGAACCCGATAAGGCGAATAAAAATACCAACAATAAAAATAAAAGATGAAAATAAAGCGAAAGGAACTTCTAAACTCATTAAATAAAACGTTTAGAAAAGAACAAATCAGCCGAATTGATTTTGATAATTTCAAGTTGGAATTAAAAAAACTATTATCAAAAGTTGATGAAGATGAAAGCGAAGAACATTTAAAATACCCTTTGCGTGATTTTCTTTTAAATACATCTTTTTTGCAAAATGAAATAAATACAAAAGGAAGAACAGACCTTGCTATTTACAGTGGCAATACAAATAAAACGGCTGTAAACGTAATTTTTGAGATTAAAAAGACAAAAAGCTATGATTTTCCTTCAATAACAAATATAAACTGCAAAGCAATTCACGAAGCTGTTTTATATTATATAAGAGAACGATATGAAGAAAAAAATGATGAAATAAAACATATTATAATTACAAATATTTACGAATGGTTTATTTTTGATGCACACGATTTTGAAAAATATTTTTACACTAATAAATTAATAAAAGAATACGAAAAATGGAAAACAGGACAAAAAACAAGTAAAAATACCGACCATTTTTATAAAATAGTAAAACAATATATTGATAAGTCTGAAAATGAAATTTCTTTAAGCTATTTTGATATTAGAGACTACGAAAAAAGATTAACTAACGATGAAAAATTCGCAGTTCCTTTATTCAAAATACTTTCAGCAACCCATTTATTAAAACTAAGTTACATAACAGACAGTAATTCTTTAAATTCCCAGTTTTATAATGAATTACTTTACATTATCGGATTAACAGAAGTAAAAGAAGGCTCAA
>JAOZTW010000733.1 GCA_029938985.1 Bacteroidales bacterium
AGCCCGAACCCGATAAGTGTAATTGGGGAGCGCTAGCGACACAATTACACTTATTGGTAACTGCTTGGTGGCGGTTGTTTTGTGGTATTTTCAGGTGTGCGAAGCACACCTAAAAATACCACAAAACAACTGACAGCCAAGCAAATGATATAAGCATTTTTTCATCATGCTGTAATGTTTACTTGTTCATTTTGTCTATTTCTTTTTTATCTTTTCCGAATTCTTTCATTTCATCATACCGAATTAGAAAAGTTTTAACTTCAACATTATTAATATTTTCAGTTGTTTCTTTTATCCTTTCATTTTTTACAGTATTATCAATGTAAACTATATAAATTCCTTGTTTTATGCCTGCCCTTTTGCAATAATAAGCAACTTGGTCTTTACCTTCCGTGAAATTTGTATAATCATAAAATTTCTTTGTTTCAATAAAATATTCAATGCCTTTTACATTAATTATCAAATCAGTATCGCCGAGTGAAATTTGAGCTTCTCTATAACTTTTTCCTTTTATTGCATTTAAAAAAATACTTATATAGGTTTCAAAACTATAAATCATAGCTGCTTCCGGTATAGATTTAAATTTACCTTTATCGTCTTTCTCTCTATATGGTCTAAAACTTCTTAATTTGATATGCTGTTTATAATCATCTATTAGTTTATCAAAATTTATTTTATTGTCTTTTGTTAAATAATCATCAGCGAATAAATGTTTAGCAATATGTTCACCTTCACCGTTTGTGTATGGGTAAAAAACATTAAATAAGCGTTTTTTATAGAGTGGCACCCAAAATTTTATATTATTGTCATCGTCCCAAATTATCAATCCGTTTGTATGTAATGCTTCAATTACCGGACTATCAATCGAAAATTTAATTTTATTATTTTTAAATAGCAATTTTTCAACAAATTTTCTGTGTTTTTTTGCAACTTTTATTACATTAGAAATGTTTTTATCAATTACTCTTGTTAAATACCATTGCTCAACTTTTAAATAATTTTCGTAATTTATTATTTTTTTATCGGGATTTGTATCTACAAGTCTGTATGCAAAACCATTTACAAGTCCGGGTTGATTAGCTGTTATTTCTCTAATTTTTTGTTTAACTTTTTTTTCAAATAATTGTCCCGTTTCTGTTTCGTGTTGTGCAAAAAGTTCTAATGTTTCTTTGTTTGTAAAATATGGCATTCTAAGAGTATCCGCAATGTTAAACGGACTTGCATCATCTTGCACAATTCCTGTGATATTTGAAACACCTACAAGTAATACACTCTTTAAACTATGGGTTTCTCTTGAATGATAAACGTTTCTGATAGAATGTAGAAACTCGCCAAAATATTCTTTATTAATTCCTTCAACTTCATCTATTATTAGAACAAATTTTTGATTTGAAATTTCAGTTATTAGCTGGAATATTTTAGTGAGTTCCGTTTCAGATGAAAAATCAACGTTCCAAAATTTTTTAAGTTCAGAAGTAAAAGTATATAAAAAACTATTTAATGAGGCTGTTTTATAATTTTCAAAATTTATGTGAGCAATTTTGTAACCATCTTTTTCTAATTCCTTTGCAAGCAATCTGAAATAAGTGCTTTTTCCTGTTTGACGTGGTGCCCAAATAGTAAAATATCGTTTTTTATTGACAAGTTTAATACCTTTATTGATAATGTTTTGTCTTATTATAGTGTAATGTTCTTTTAAAATATTGGGACCGGATGTATTAAATTCTCGCATAACATTTTGATTTTAATTAGTTTTTAAGCCGTTAGTCTTTATTTTTGTTATTACTTGCCTAAGAATATTTGTAAACTGATTAATTATTTCAGTAGAATATTCTTTGTCAATAATCCACTTTAAATTCGATTTTGCTGATTGAAAAAAGTTTGTTTTTGTAAGTTCGTTCGTATAAAAATTTATTAAATCGTTTGGTTCATTTACTTTCTTTCTAATTTCTTCAAATCCGCTGTAAATACTTTGTTTAAAAACAGAATTTGGCGGGTATCCAAAGCACAATCCTACAAATTCATTTTTTATTGTTAAATTTAATGAAAATCCTTTTGAACCCCAACGCAACAGTAAATTTTCTTCTTTTGCAAATTTAAACAATTCCTGAAAAATTGGCAGTCCTTTTGAATTTAAACTTGAAATAAATTTTTCTTTGTTTACTTTTGGTAATCTTGTTGTTGATTTTGTTTCTTTATTAAAAAAGATTTCATTGCCGACAACAAAATTGCTTGATATTATTTTTTGATTTGTTTTATTTACAAAATATTTAAACTCTACGCAATAAATCTCAATTCCTTTCTTATATAAAAATAATGCAGTTTGCTTTATTTCAGATGAAATATTTTGTGCTATAATGAATAGTTTTGTTGTTTTATTGAAAGAAACTTTGTTGTTATCATTGTTATCAAAATACTGTTGATGATATTCATCAAGGCTTATTTCATCACCTGAATAATTTTGAAAAATGTCATTAAGTTGTTCATAGTTTAAATTTTCGATATAAGAAGCATATTCTAATATTTGTGCGATTGTTTCTCTTGGTGTTTTGTCTCTTTTATGTTCAATAGTTACAGTATTTCCTTGTATATCAATACCAAGTAAATCTATAAAAGTATTATGGTTTGTTGTAACTTGTCTTCCTATGATGAGAATTTTTTCGTTTTCAAAGAAATATTCCGGATTATTTTCTAAAAGAATTTCCAAATCAATTTCTTTATTTTCATCTTGAAAATTGTTTTCTTTAAACTGAATAAATTTTCCGTTATTGTCTATTGTAAAAAGTTTCATTTTGTGTTTTTTTGCATTGCTTATATCGGGTTCGGGCTTTGTGTCGTCAATTTAATTCAGG
>JAOZTW010000734.1 GCA_029938985.1 Bacteroidales bacterium
ATAGATAATTTATAAAAAAATAAAAAAATTTGTGTTAATCTGTAGAATCTGTGTTGTCCGTGTTCCTGTCATCGCAAAAATTGGAACACCGATGACGCAGATTAGACTGATTTTCACTGATTTTTATTTTTTAACAAAATCAATTATAACCAGCAATTTTTAAGATGTAAACCAGTTCTTAATTCCATATTTATTAGTAGTATAACTAAAAATCGTGCCAATTTTTCCAACAGCCTGTATTTCATATATATAGCAATTTTGTTGATTTTATTTACATGCAATTATTTGCATACAATATGAAATATATTTCATATATAATTTGCATATAAAATATATTTTTCATATTTTTGCAACCTAATTTTAATACAAATATTATGGAAAACATATACATAACTTGGCATTACACAACTCACGGAATAGCATACTTTAAGCATATTTTATCTGCTTTTTATACTAAAAAATGTTCAGTAAAAGATGAAAAAATTTTAGCAACAGGTATAAATCAAGATGAAATGAATGCAGTTTTTGATAATCAAAAGAAAGGATTTTTATTTGACAAAATTTATTATCTAACTGCCGAACAAGAAGTTTTTGACAAAATTTCTACTCGCCGATTCAAATACCGAAGAAACATGCTTACAGATGAGGTTGTTTTACAACAAAATACAAAACATATTTGGGAGGAAATAATAAAATTAAGACAGCATTCTCTTGTTGAAGATATTGAATATGTTGAAAAAAACTACTCAAAAAAAGAATATGATTTATATTTCTCCCAACTTTGGAGAGATATGCAACACAACACAATAAGCGACCAAGTTAAATGGTTTGTAAACCAAAGCAATGCTTCAAAATACTATAAATCAAGGTTTAATGAAATACCTGTGCGAATAAAAAGCATAAGAAATATTGAAGATATTAGCAAAAACTTGAAACCTATAATTGATAAATTGAAGAAAAAGCATAAGAATGCAAATTTTTTCATAAACGTTTCACTTGGTAGTAGTGAGACACAAGTTGTTTGGCATGTTTTTTCCGAATTTGATTTTTTACCTGAGCGTACAAAACTTCTTTACACTTATGATAACAAGACTAATCATAGCAAACACCGTCTTATGCTTTTTGATATAAAAGAACTATCTTCAAAAATAATTTCTCAAGTAAACTCCAATATAAAAATATATAACAATCCAAAATCTGAAAGCCAAAAACTTGCAGCACTAAAAATGAAAAATTATATAAAATCGGGGTTTTCAGTTATGCTTCTTGGAGAACGTGGC
Source organism: Bacteroidales bacterium (assembly GCA_029938985.1). GTDB lineage: Bacteria > Bacteroidota > Bacteroidia > Bacteroidales > JAOZQN01 > JAOZQN01. The sequence continues at coordinate 1,281 of JAOZTW010000734.1, forward strand.
ATAGGAAAAACACGATTAGCACAAGAACATAAACAACAAAATTCTAATTTTTTAGACATAAATTGTGCAGGTTTTACAGACAATAATATAGCACAAAGCGAACTTTTTGGGCATGTAAAAGGAGCTTTTACTGGTGCCACAAATGATTATAAAGGAATTTTTGAGCAGGCAGATAAAGGGATTATATTTTTAGATGAAATTCATTACTTAGACAAACTTATTCAAGCAAAATTGATGAAAGCGATACAAACAAATGAACAGAACCAATTTACAATCACAAGGCTTGGTGGCACAAAAGAATATAAAGTAAAAGTAGTTTTGATTTTTGCGAGTAACAATAGCATATCACAGCTACGCCAAAAATTACTACCCGATTTTTATGACCGTATTACTCAGCTTGTTATAGAAATGCCCGCTCTCCGAAATGCCAAAAAAGACCTTAATGATGCTTTGCAAACAACTTGGAAACACATGAAATTTGAAACCGCCTATGGATATGTGTATAAAGATACAATAGGTAGTGATAAAAAATTATTAGAGTGGCTTAAAACATTAGAGCTTCATGGTAATTATCGTGATTTGCAAAAAATTACAATTTATTATAAAACATTTCTTAGTTTTAATAAGGATATAAAAAAATTATTGAAACAAAAAACCGCCTTTGAATTTACTAAAAATCAGTATAATAATTATTTTTCTATAGATTCAAAAGATGACAATTTAACTCCTTTTTTTGATAAAAAGAAAAGTATTGAATCTATTCGTGAGGATTTTCACAACTCGCTATCAAATTGGTTAATAAATACTCATGGTAGTGCCAAAAAAGCAGAAATATTAAACAAACAAAAAGGTGGTAAAATTACTGAACGAACAATTTATAATTGGAAAAAATGAAAAAACACACATTAATAATTCGTCATGCAGACAGAGATAAAATTCCCACAGGAGAGTTTGGTGCAGAAATTATGCTAAACAAAAATGGGGTAAAAAACGCAATAAATTTTGGACGAAAATTAAAACAACAAGCTATCAATAAAATATATACAAGTCCTATAGGTAGATGTGTGCAAACCGCAGAACTGATAACAAAAGGAGCAGAGCAGAAGGTAGAAATAATAGAATCAAGACTACTTGGTGCACCAGGAGTTTTTGTTTTTGACGAAAAACTTGCTGCAGAATTTTTTGTAGAAGCGAATTTAGAAACAATTTATAATATGATAATAAACGATGTATCTATTCCAGGAATGCGAGCTTTAAAAACGGCTTGTGAAATGTTGGAAAAATTTGTAAATGAAAATTTTGATAAACAAAAACTAAATATTTTTGTAACACACGATTATTTTATTGCATTTTTAGAATTTTATTATTATAAAAAAACATATAAAAATAAAATTATTGTGAATTTTCTTGAAGGAATTAGCCTTTAAAATTTTTCGCTCATTTAGACAATCAAGGTATGACTATTCACTTAATAATAATTTGTTAAATTTGTTGTTTTCAAAAGAAAGTCTAATAAAAAGGCGTTTTTCATAAGTGTAAAGTACAAGGCATTTTTATTTTTTAAATACCGCA
>JAOZTW010000127.1 GCA_029938985.1 Bacteroidales bacterium
ATTAAAGTTTACCTTTGTAAATGAGCATTTTAATATTTCAAAAGTAACGAAGAATTTGATGCTCGTGAAAAACGCCAAACTTTGTTTAAGAAAATATGTTTCACAAGTGTAAAGTTTACGACATTTTTGTTAATTCTTCAGAGGTCATAGTTGACAAAGATAAATAAAATTTTTGACTATAGCACTTTTGCCACCTTCTGAAAATTTTATAAAAATTTTTATATACAAAACCAAACTTATCTGATAACTCTTTTATCGTGTAATGTCCACGATCTACTTCTCCTACCAAGCAACAACGAAAACTAACTTCATAATCTGAATAGTTTACCCGTTTTTGTTCTAAAACTGATAAATTGTTGATTACACTATACTTTAAATTTCCATAATAATGTTGTTGTAGATGTAAAGCTATTTCAGGATAAGACATTTTTTACGTGTATTTTTAAGTGTGTAAATACTTGTGAAAGATGCACTGCCGTGCGTCTCTACATGTGTACAACATAATTGTTAATGTAGTTTAATTATCAAACAGAGTATTTGCGGCAATATATGGAGTAATTTCTTCATTAATAGCTTTTTGTTCAAGCTCTTTAATTTTGTGTTTATTTTTTGTATAAAAATCTGATTTTAATTTTTCAATAATTGTTTCGTGAAGCCATTTAATAGTTTGATTTTTACGGTTTTGGAAGTAATATTTATTATTTTTAATAGTATCAAAATATTTTTTAACCCAGTTCCAAGTATCTTCTATTCCTCTGTTTTCTAAAGCAGATACTATTGTAACTGTGGGTGTCCATTCCGATTTTTTGGGAGGAAAATAATGCAAAGCATTTTCAAATTGAGTCTTAGCAAGTTTTGCTCTTAAAATATTATTTCCATCAGCCTTAGTAAAAACGATTGTATCAGCCATTTCCATAATTCCTCTTTTAATACCTTGTAGTTCGTCGCCTGTTCCAGCAAGCATAAGCAACATAAAATAGTCAACCATAGAGCTTACCACCGTTTCCGATTGTCCTACACCAACAGTTTCTATCAAAACAGTATCATATCCAGCAGCTTCGCAAAGTATTATTATTTCACGAGTTTTACGAGCCACTCCACCAAGATTACCACCTGTGGGCGAGGGTCTTATAAACGCACTTGTGTTGTTACTCAACTCCTCCATTCTGGTTTTGTCTCCCAAAATACTACCTTTTCCTTGTTCACTACTTGGGTCTATTGCAAGTACACATAATTTTTTTCCTAACGAAGTAATATAATTTCCAAAAGTCTCAATAAAAGTACTTTTGCCAACTCCTGGTATTCCAGTAATTCCTATTCTCATAGAATTACCAGCATAAGGTAGGCACTTTTCAATTATTTGTTGCGATAAATTTTGATGTTCAGGGAGAGTGCTTTCAATTAAAGTAATTGCTTTACTTAAAATAACATTATTATTATTCAAAATACCTGTTACATAATCTTCAACAGAATATGTTTTTTTTCTAATTCTTTTAACCTTTTCTAAGTTACGTTCTTTTTGGTTCATTTACAAACTATTCAAATGTTTCTTAAATTTTGCGTTTGGTATTGCCTTTGTTTCATCAAGAGCATATTCTTCTTTAATTCCATTAACAAAATACATTGCTATTTTTCCTCTATTTTTCACTTCTATTTCGCCACGATATTCACAATCAAAATAATTTTTTATATATTTATAAGTTGAACCAGAAATATTTACTCTACCCACTTCTCCAGATGATTCCATTCTCGAAGCAATATTTACACTATCGCCCCAAATATCATAAGCAAATTTTATTTTACCCACAACACCAGCCACCACAGGTCCTGTATGTATCCCAAGTCTAAGATTCCAATCTGGTAAGTTTTTATCGGGTACTAATTTATTTCTATTATTCATAAAATGCTGAATTTTAAGACCAGCAATAACTACATCAAAAGGATTACTCCTATTTCTTAGCGGTAGCCCACCTGCACACATATAGGCATCTCCAATTGTTTTTATTTTTTCAATAAAATGCCCTGCGACTATTTCATCAAATTCTATAAAAAATTCGTGTAAAAAATTTACTATTTGGTCGGGAGAAAGATTTTCGCACGAGCTTGTAAAACCTTTAAAATCGGTGAACATAATTGATGCTCGCCTGTAGTTACGAGGTCTTGCGTATCCAATTGTTTTTAACTGGACGGCAATATGATGTGGTAAAATATTTGATAAAAGTTCGTCTGTTTTTTTGCGTTCTTCTAAAATTAATTCTTTTTGATTGTTAAGTTCTTTATTTGTTTTTTTCAACTCTTCGGTGAGTTGCAACATCTCTTTATTTTTTTCTAAAAGCGAAAACTCGTTACGTTTTGCTTTTGTAATATCTGTTTCAATTGCAACTATATTTTCAAGTTGGTCGTCCTCAAAAATTGGAGTTAAAGTAGTTTGTATCCATTTATTATTTGTATCATCTGTCTGAAATTTAGTAATATAACTTACAGATTGTTTTGTTTCTCTTAGTTGTTTATATTTATCACTTATAATATCTTTGTTAAAACTGGCTTTCAAAAAATTCACATCATACTTTTCAATAAAATCAATTATATTTATGCCGTACATCTTTGTAAAACCATTATTAGCCCATTCTAAATTTCCTTCAGGACTCATAATTACTACCGAATTATCGGTTTGTTTTACTATTAAAGAAAGTTTATTTAATTCTCTAATATGAGTATCAACTTTTTGTTTATTAAATTCAGCTTCTTTTATCGAGTCGTGTAATAAAAGTGCCGAATTTATTCTTGTAATGAATTCAATTTTCTCAAATGGCTTTCTTATAAAGTCCACAGCACCAGCCTTTAAAGCCTCTTTTAAATGCACAGCAGCATCTATTCCTGTTTGTAAAATAATAGGTATATTTTTTGTTCTATAATCTTTTTTTAATATTTTAATTACTTCTGTTCCATTCAATATAGGCATATTCCAATCTGTAACAACAATATCCGGTAGAAAATTCTTTGCCATTTTCACAGCTTCCTCCCCATTGTTTGCCTTATAGATTAAAAAGTTTTTATCAGCTTGATCTAAATATTTTTCAATAATATTTAAAGATATTTTTTCATCGTCAGCTATTAAAATAGAATGTTGCATTAATCAAAGTTTTGAAATTATGTTTAGTCAAACTAACACAATTTGAATGCCAATAAATTTAAAGAATGAATATTTGTAAATATAAAAGAAAAAAAAATCAAAAAATCTATATCAATCCGTCTGGTGTAGAAATAATAATCTGCTTATTATCTGCATCAATATCAGTTATTTTAATACCATTAATTGGCAGTAAAATTTCTTTTTTGGATATATTAATTATTGATATAACAGGATTTTTTTTAATATCTAAATATTCCGACACTCTTCCCAATATGCCATGATTAATATCTTTTACTGTAAATCCAATAATTTGTTCAATATCATTAATTTGAATAGAGCTTGTTTCTGTAATATTTTTTTTAGAAAAAATCAAATTACTAACAAATTTTTTCACTTCATTATCTGAATTTATTTCTTTTAGTTTTAAAATAATTGAATTAGATTTTCCAATAATTTTAAAATATTCTATTGTAAAAGGAACAAGATAGCCCTCTGTTTCAATAAAAATAAATTCCTCATTTTCAATATCTTTTAAACAAAAAAGTTCTGCTATCATTTGCCCATTGTAACCATGAGGCTTGATAACAGAACTTATTTCTACGAAATTTCCTTTCATATTCTAATTTTCGGTATTTTCCACAGTTTCTTCTTCTGCTTTTTCGCTTTCTAATAATACAGCACGTTCTTTTGCGAGTTTAGCTATTCTTGCTTCATTAACTTTTATCTCGGCTTCGGATTTCTTATCTTCTTCTTTTTTAGCAACATCTCTTACTTTATTTTTTGTATCCGAAACTTTTGCTTCTCTTAAAGCTTTCCATTCCGCAAATTTTTCTTCAACTTGTTCGGCAGTTAAAGCTCCTTTTTTTTGTCCTCTGAGTAGGTGTTTTTTGTAAAGTACTCCTTCTCTTTTCAAAATATTGTTGCAAGTATCGCTTGGTTGAGCTCCTACTTGTAACCAATACATTGCTCTATCAAATTTTAAATCAACAGTTGCAGGATTTGTATTCGGATTATAAACTCCAATTTTTTCAATAAACTTGCCATCTCGTGGCGCCCTACCATCGGCTGCTACAATACTGTAGATTGCGTGGCGTTTCCTTCCTCTTCTTTGTAACCTTATTCTAACAGGCATAACTTTTATTATTAAGGATTATTATTTATAAAGAATTTTCAAAAATACAATTTCAATTAATTATTATTAATCAACCTATTTTTTTAATTCCTAATTTAAAAACTTGACAAAAGTAAACTTATTTATTTAACATACAAAAAAAAGACAACATTTTTATTTATCTAATAGAAACTATAAGTTATGTTTCCTATTATAGCTTATCAATAATTGCAACTTTTGATGTTCAACAATAAATTATAAATAACAGATTTTTAACTATTTTTCAGAGCTAACTTGTACGTTTGACCATTTATAAATTATATGTAAAGCATCAACCATAGCCAACAGATTAATTATATATACTTAGCATTTCCATTTTTTAATTTGCATATTTTTATTAATTATCAAAAAATAACAACTGAAACTGCATCATTATTTCCTATTTTTTAATTCCTAAGCTACCTTTTCTGTATTAACTCCCATATACTTAAAATAATTAGAGAGAATAAAAAACAGCTTAATTTTTACAGTGTTAGTCCATAAAAAACAACAAAACATGACTAAGTTGCTGTTTTGCTTTAAATTAAATAATATTTATTAATATTGCAGAAATGTAACTCCAAGCTGGTGCTTGGAGAAACGTAGAATAGTTGCTGACTCATTATACAAATTACTTGATTGGTAGCCTATTCACCGATTCTCCAAGCACCAGCTTGGAGTTACATTTTTAATGAACAAACCCTGCTTATTTATAGAAATAATAGTTTTATTAAAAATTAGTATTTCTCAGAGAATCAACTTCGCCTAACAGTTAGTTATTTTTTCATTTTCACTTAGTATATTTTATCAATATTTTTCATTGAAAAAGGCTTTTATTTTTACAAAAAAAGATAATACAAATGTAAAAAAACATTAAAAAACCAAATAACTGATATTAATCATTATCATTAAAATTGATTATGCTAAACATCAAATATTTAGATTATAAGTATATTTTTTTGTATCAAAAAAATATAAAAATATTTCATAAAAGTTAACATATTTTTAGTCCATAAAAAAAAAGTTTATTTTTTATTTGGATATTACTATTATTATTTTTAAAATTGAGCCGTTGTTTAAAAAACCAAACAACTTTATATGAAAAAAAATCAATATTCAAATATATAATAATTAGATATTATGAACAAATTAGTTGATGATTTCATGGCAAAAGTAATTGCCAAAAATCCTAATGAGGTAGAATTTCACCAAGCAGTAGAAGAAGTAGCAGAATCGTTGCTTCCATTTATTGAAGAAAATCCAAAGTACAAACAAGCAAAAGTACTTGAACGTATTTCAGAGCCAGAAAGAGTAATTCTTTTTAGAGTTCCTTGGATGGACGACAAAGGAGAAATTCAAATTAATAAAGGTTACAGAATTGAAATGAACAGCTGTATAGGACCTTACAAAGGAGGACTACGCTTTCACCCAACTGTAAACTTAGGAATACTTAAATTTTTAGCATTCGAACAGGTACTAAAAAACAGCCTTACTACACTTCCAATGGGTGGTGGTAAAGGTGGTTCTGACTTTGATCCAAAAGGAAAATCAGACGAAGAAGTAATGCGTTTTTGCCAAAGTTTCATGATGGAACTTCAACGTCATATTGGACCAAATACAGATGTACCAGCAGGCGACATAGGCGTAGGTGGACGTGAAATTGGTTTTATGTACGGAATGTACAAAAAATTAAGAAACGAATTTACTGGCGTACTTACAGGAAAAGGTCTTGAATGGGGTGGCAGTTTGATTCGTCCAGAAGCTACTGGTTATGGTACCGTATATTTTGCACAACACATGCTTGGTACACGTAACGAAACTTTTGAAGGAAAAGTAGTTACTATTTCTGGTTCTGGTAATGTTGCTCAATATGCTGCTGAAAAAGTTATTGAACTTGGTGGTAAAGTAGTTACTCTTTCGGATTCTTCTGGTTTTATTTACGACAAAGAAGGTATTGATACCGAAAAATTGGAGTATGTAATGGACCTTAAAAATAACAGAAGAGGTAGAATTAAAGAATATGCAGATAAATTTGGTGCTGAATACTTTGAAGGTAAACGACCATGGATAATAAAATGTGATGTTGCTCTACCTTGTGCTACCCAAAACGAAGTAAACGGAGAGGAAGCAAAAATTCTTGTTGACAATGGTTGTTTTGTAGTTTCGGAAGGAGCAAACATGCCTTCATATCCTGAAGCAATTACTGTATATCAAGAAGCAAAAATACTTTACGGACCTGGTAAAGCTGCAAACGCTGGTGGTGTTGCTGTTTCTGGTTTAGAAATGTCACAAAATTCACTAAGACTTTCTTGGACACGTGAAGAAGTAGATGCTAAATTAAAAAGAATTATGAGTGATATTCATAGTGTTTGTGTTAAATTTGGTACAGATGGCGATTATATCGACTATGTAAAAGGTGCAAACATTGGTGGATTTGTTAAAGTTGCAGATGCAATGTTAGCTCAAGGATTAGTTTAGTTTTTGACTGTTTCGCAAGTGCAAATTTTTGTTACTTTTGAAATTTTAAATAATAAAAAACAGAGTTCATTGAACATTTCAATGAATTCTTTTTTATGAAAACTATTTTTGCCTACCCACGTAAAGTTAGACAAAAAATCACTTTTACAAAGTTTTTTCACTTTGTAAAAGTTGTGACTACCACGAATATAAGGAATGATACAATTATTCAATGATACAATTATTCAATGGTGCAATGATACAATTACATGATTATAAACCAATAGATTAAAGAAATACAAATGTGTAAAAACTTTTGTATGGGTACTTACTACGAATTACAACTTTGTCAAAGTGAAAAAACTTTTATAAAGCAGAAAATTTATCATAATAAAATCCAATGTTAGGAGGGTAGCTCTATTTTTCAAAATGGCAAGTTTTAAAAATGTAATTTTTATTTGTTTATTTAAAATTCTGTTTTACAATAAAAAACTGTGGTATTTAATAATAAAAATGCCGTTAAAACACAATTTTATATAATAAGTGAAAAGTCGGGAAAACTTTTTTGCAATATTTATCTATTTGATTTTTCACAACAATAAACAATTTACTTGGTTTTTATCAATCAGTATTTTAGTGTTTAGACAAAAAAACTTCCAACTATTTTGTATATTACTGAAAAGTCGGGAAAACTTTTTTGCAATATTTATCTGTTTGACTTTCATGGCAATAAGCAATTTTATTGATTTTTATTAATCAGTTTTTAATATTTAGACAAGCAGTTTTTCCAACTATTCTGTATATTACTGAAATAAATACAAATACGTTGTTTTTTTATGTCAATTTTATATGCAAAATATGTTGTAAAGACAAGGCATGCCTTGTCTCTACGGCAAATTGTACAGCAAACTGTATGTTTTTTAATATATCTGAAAAGTTTTTTCGACTTTTCAGATAATAAGTGAAAAAGAAAAAATAACGAACATCAATCTACTTGTTTATTTTACCCTTTAAAAAAATTTAAAAATACCATTAAATAGCTCGCTATTTGCAGATTTGTTAAAATAATAGAAGGACAAAAAAACGGCGTATCTTTGAGTTACTTATTATTTCATTTTCACTAAGCTATATTAAAACAAACTATTAATTTGCCTAATATAATTTTCAAATTCCTTAATCATTAGCAACTTTAAATTATGTCAATAATTACTTTAACATCTGATTGGCAAAATAATAGTGTTTACCATGCAATAATAAAAGGATTTATTTCTAAAAATTCGCCAAACACAAATATTATTGACTTAAAACATAATATTGCTTTTATGAATGTAGCTCAAGCTGCATTTGTGATAAAAAGTTGTTATGAGCATTTTCCAGAAAATACTGTCCACATAATTGCCATAAATGCTGAGGCTAATCAAAAACAAAAACCTTTGATTGTACAAGCAGAAAATCAATATTTTATAGCCAACAATAATGGCATTTTTAATTTGCTGTTTGATAAACCAGTTGATAATATTATTGAAATTGAAAATGCTAATTTTTTTTCTACATTTCCCGAATTAGATGTTTTTGCAAATGTTGCCTGTAAATTTTTAAATGGTACAAATGTTTTTGAATTAGGGAAAAAAATAACAAAATTTAATAAGCTTTTTGCCCTACAAGCCTATTGTGATGAAAACACAATTGAAGGAAAAATTTTGTATATAGATAATTATCTGAATGTTATTACAAATATAACAAAAGATGTTTTTGAAACCGAACGTAATGGGCGTAGCTTTGTAATTAATTTAAAATCAATGAAATTTAAAATTGAAAAAATTAGTAAAAATTACAACAGCATTGAACAAGGAGAATTACTTGCAATTTTTAATTCGTTGGGTTACCTTGAGCTTGCACAAGCAAAAGGACGACTTGCCGAGATGTTTCAACTGTCTGTTAATGACGTAGTGAGAGTTAGATTTGGAAAATTAAAAAGACCAGATAATATGTTATTTGGCAAATAAAAATACCTTAGTTTCATCTGTTTAAAATATGTTATAATCATCTCCTTGTATGGAGAATTTTTATAATGCGAAGCTATTAAATCCCTCAATGAGGTTTTCTATATTGAATTAAAAATTATGCTAAATGTTAATTCTATTTCCGTAATAACTGATGGTTTTAAACTTCAAAATATTTCATTTAAAATTGAAAATGAAAAAACTCATGTAATAATTGGTCCAACTGGTAGTGGGAAAACTATGCTTTTGGAAACTATTATTGGTTTTCGCAAAATTAACTCGGGGAGTATAATTATTAATAATAAAAACACAGAAAATACTGCAATAGAAAACAGAGATATTGCCTATGTCCCACAAGATTTAGCTCTGTTTCCTCATTTATCTGTTAAAGAAAATATTGTATATTCTCAAAAAATTAACAAAAAAAAAAAATACGATAAAAAACTTGTTAAACGATTAGTAGAAGCAACAGGAATTAATCATTTGATGGAGCGAAAAATAGATAATTTGAGCGGTGGCGAAAAACAAAGAGTAGCATTAGTACGTGCTTTGATTTCGGAAAACAAGTTGCTTATTCTTGATGAGCCATTTTCGGCAATAAACGAAACTACTAAAAATGAATTAAGATATTTATTAAAATTAATACAAAAAGAGTTCAAACTCACCATATTATCTGTTACTCACGATTTAGATGAAGCTTTTTTTCTATCCGATACAATTAGTATTATTTCGTCTGGAAAGATTTTACAAACAGCCGAAAAAAAACAATTATACTACAATCCTGCCTCAGTAAAAGTAGCAAAATTTTTGGGAATAAGCAATATTTTTGATGCCACAATAAAAGAAATACACAACAATTCTATTCTTATTGATTGCAAACAATTGCATACAAAACTGATAATTAACAATATTTCAGATGAAAATATTTTTGAGAAAAATGAGAAAATGAAATTTGGAATACGTAAAAGTGATATAATGATTTTGCGAGATGATTTGCTGAACTCAAAACAAAGTAATATTTTGTTAGGAACAGTTGAATTAATAATTGAAAAAGTTTCTTTTTCCGAAATAGTTGTTTTGATTAATAATTCCAATAAAAGTTTGTTTATAGAAATACCAACTTATGCCTTTAATAAATTAAAAATTAAATTAAACAAAAAAATTAGATTTACTTTAAAGTCTGAAAGTATTTTTATTATGAATAAAAATTGAAAAGAAATTGGAAAAGAAATTACTTTTAATAACCAATTTACAAACTAAGGAATTTTATTAACGGTTTACAGTCAAATATTGTGATAAAATAAGGAAATAAGGTTTAAGTAAAGTCGTCACAATATTTGACTGTAAACCATCTGTTTTTTAATAGGTATTATCTTTTGGAACGCTGATAAAAACGGATTTAAAAAAAATCTGTTTTTCGGTTTACAGTCAAATATTATTATAAAAGATTGTATTTTATTTAAAATAAGGAAATTAGGTTTAAGTAAAGACATCA
>JAOZTW010000735.1 GCA_029938985.1 Bacteroidales bacterium
GACCATCGCAAGCAATGGCGACATTATATTGTTTATGTTATTTTGGCAACTATTCGAAACAAAAGGATTTTAAACACGAGCTTTTTTACAAAGACGTAAAACAGCTTTTTGAAAAAGAAGGAATAATATAATCTACTATGTTTCTCAAGTGCTAAATCCTTAACTTTACATTTGTAAAATATGCAAATATTTTGCACAAATAAAAAGTATTATACTTTTAAAAAAAATAAAAAAATGGAAATAACAATTGAAATTGATACTAAAAGACAAGAAGCTCAGAAATTTATAGAACTATTAAAAGTTTTATCTTTTTTAACTATAAAAGAAACAAATGAGCCAAACAAAGATACAATTGAAGCAATTGAAGAAGCCCGAAACAACAGAACAACAAAAGTTGAGATAAAAACAAATGATATTTTTGAAGATATTTTAAATAGTTAGATTTATGTATATATTAGTATTAACCTCTAAGTTTAAGAAAGATGCTAAAAGTTTTGCAAAATCTAAATATAGAGAAGACATTAGAATTGTGATTGAAGAACTCATAAATACTGGAACTGTTGCAGTAAAGCATAAACCTCATAAATTAATGGGAAACTACAAAGATTGTATGGAGTGCCATATATTACCAGATTTATTACTTATTTGGCAAAAAGAAGAACGAACAATAAAACTGATTAGGCTTGGTAGTCATTCAAAATTATTTAATTAGAAAATCTTTGGGAAATTATAGGAAAAATCTTTGGAACTTTTATTTCAGTTATTTACACAATGCGAAATAAAGCTGTAAGAATTATTTCTGCACGTAAATCCAGTAAAAAAGAACGTGATGAATATAATAATAAATAAAATAGCTATGGAAACAAAAATATTAAATCAACAGGAAGCAATAAATCTGATAGAATTAGGAGACGATATTTCTAAATACAGGGTTGTTTTTAACCAAGAAAAGATAGAAGCCTTACATGCAATTCTGTTAGGTAAAAATAAAATTGAAGTACCAGAAGAATTGATTTATTACGATGATAATGCAATTGATTTTAGCGATGACCCTGATATTACTGACGAAGATTTAGAATCAGGTAAAATCGTTTGGAATATTAAAACATCTCTATCTGTTGATAAAGAGCTAAAAGACTGGATAGAACGAGAAGATGTTGACATAGATAAGTTATTGATAAAGCTAATGAGAAACTTCTACGAAACGGTAAAAGATTTTCCAAAGAAAGTAGCATTGTGATGAAAAAATAAGGCGTTTTTCACGAGTGGCAAGTTCAAGGCTTTTTTGAAATATTAGAATTAAAGTTTACCTTTGTAAATGAGCATTTTAATATTTCAAAAGTAACGATGAAATTGATACTCGTGAAAAACGCCAAAAATAATTACTGTTTATCCAGCAAATTACTAATTATTACAAGATAATTAATACAGCTCTTGTAATGGCGGTTTGTAAAACATCAATTTCATATTTTATGATAGTATTTTTATTCATCAAAGAACGAGTAAAGAAGAATTAAATTTATATTTTGCTTTGTAATAATTTGCTGGCTCTAAATGGTTTTCTTACATTCGCATTCTATAAAAATATAAACATATAAAAAAAACTAAATCTTAGTTTTACTTGAATACGAAAACAGCCAATTTTCAACAAGTCAAGAAAATTAAGAATTTATAGCTCATGCTTTTGCGTGAGCTGTACATATTTGCGTTGTGGGCATGGCAGTGCCTCTGTTACGAATAGGTTACAACTTCACGCTTTTTTACAAAGACGTAAAACAGCTTTTTGAAAAAGAAGGAATAATATAAATGCATGTTTACAGTTTTATTCTTTTGTCTAATTGTATAAACTCTTAAATTGTTTTAAAACAAATAGAATTATTTTACAGTTCTTGGAATATTTTCACTATCTTTGCAAAGTAGAAAGAAAATAAAGGTCTATTTTTCTTTTTTAATGATAAAAAAACACCAGATAAATAAAATATTATAATTATGGAAGCAACAAACCTTTCTCAACAAAAAATTTCAATAGCTCAAACAATATTTGCATTAAAAGACAGAAATTTGATTTCTCATATACAATCTTACATCGATGGCTTAGTGCAAAACGTACAAGAAGTGGATAGTGAATTTGATGCTAAATTACTAACTTTTGAAAAATGGAACGAACAATTTGAAGATGAATACAAATTAGACGATTTTATTCATGATTATGATATGACAGTCCGTGAATTTAGATTAAAAATTTATAATTCAGAGAGAGGAAAAGGAATGTCAAAGCAAGATTTTTTTAAAAAGATAAACGACTTATAATGAAAGAACGAAAAACAATAATTCAGAATAAAGTTTATGAACATGTAGAAGAAATTTATACTCATATAAAAGAAAATTCTCCTCAAAATGCAGAAAATTTCAAACACGAATTACAACAGAAGATAAATGAAGTAGAAAAACATCCAACTGCATACCCACCAGAAACCATTGCTAATTCAAAAAAGATATTATATAGATTTGTTATAGTAATGAAACGTTGGAAATTAGTTTTTAAAATAACACATAAATTGTTAATTTTTTTGGGTATAATTCATACAAGTAGAAACCCCAATGAGATAAAGAAATTAAGAACAAACAATCACGAATAGATTTGACAATAAAATAAACTAAGGAATGATACAATTATTCAATGGTTCAATGATACAATTATGTGATTATAAACCAATAGAATAAAGAAATACAAATGTGTAAAAACGTTTGTATGGGGGGATACTTACAACAAATTTAGAACCGCCACCAAACAGCAGGGCTGTTGCATGCTTATATAAAATTAACTTTCAATATTCAATACTGAATT
>JAOZTW010000736.1 GCA_029938985.1 Bacteroidales bacterium
AAACTTTAATTCTAATATTTCAAAAAAGCCATGAACTTGACACTCGTGAAAAACGTCTATTTTTCTTTTTAACTTATAATAAATAGTTTGTTAATAGCTCCTTTATATTTATTTTAATATGTATAAATAATAATTGCAACAAATATAATACAACTATTGATAAAAAAAAATTTACTAATATTTATTATTTATGTTTAAAAAACACTATTTTGTTTTGTACTGATAATAAAAACATTATAATTATTTTTTGTTAATTATTGGAAAAAAGATAAAAATATTTGTTTTCTAAAATAAATTATTATTATTTAGGAAATTTTATTAATACAATAATTGTTAGTGATTAGTTTACAGCTTAAATTTCAATTATTTATAAAGTTTTTATAAATAAACAAAATTTAAAACATAAGTATCCATACAAAAGTTTTTACACATTTGAATTTTTCTAATCTATTGGTTTATAATTACATAATTGTATCAATGAACCATTGTATAATTGTATAATTGAACTATTCTTTAATAATATTTTAAATGAAATATTTAATTTGCATATTTTTCATAAGTTTCCAACTTACTGCGTTCTCGCAATCGTTCTATAGAATAAGTGCGGATTTTTCTATAAAATCCACACAAACAGATAGTAGTATACAACTTGTTATGGGAACGGTTTTTTATGATATTAATGAAAAACAAATAATATATGATATTATTTTTCCAAAAAAAGAGACTTTGGTTTTAGAAGACAGTATAACTTATAAATTTACAGATGGCGAATTATTGGAAAAATACAAAACACCAGATATTATAGAAACAACAATTTTTCATCTATCTTTGAACGGACAATTATCTAATTACGGTTTAAAACAGTCAAAATTTATTATAAACAAAGTAGAGAATTCGGGAACACAAATAATTACAACATGGTTACCACCAGATGAATATAAAAATGCGATTGATAAAATTCTTATTTCTACCAAAGAAAACCAAATGTCGGGAATAATATTTTTTTCGGATAAAGATAAAATTATTAGCAAACATTTTTTTAACAACTATAAAAACTATGAAGGTTTACAGTTTCCAAGCGAAGTACTTGTGATTAAATATTTTGATAATATTGAAATTTATGAAAAAACAACTTTTAAAAACATAAAAATAAATAATTATGAAGAAAATAATAACTACCATTTTGACATACCCCCAAATTAATAACAGACGAGTTTTAATTTTTTTATTCTTTACCTATGTACTGTCTGTTTCGGTTACTGCACAATCGCACGAAGAAATTATTCAGTTTAACAATCTTTTTGAAGTAAAACAAAAACATCAGCACTGGAGTTTTGCCAAGTCAAATAATACAAATGAAATAAAATTTGTATTTTCTAATTTATATCTCACCTACAAATATTTTGTATCCTCACAAGATTTGAGTACCTGTGTGTTTTCGCCAAGTTGTTCCACCTATTCAATTCAATGTATAAAATCGCATGGGCTATTGATTGGAACAATGGAAAGTTTTGATAGGTTAACACGTTGTAACCCCTTGAGTCCCGAAAATTATCAAATTCATAATTCATCACACAGATTTATAGATAATATCGAAGATTAAAAATTGTTAATAAACCATGCGATAAGTGAAAAAGAAAAAATAACTGAAATGACGAGAAAACTTTTTTGGAATAAATAACTATTTGATTTTCAAAATAAAAAGCAATTTACTTAATTATTAATAAAAATGTTATTAATCTGTGTTTTAGCATTATAACAAACCGTTTTTCCGACTTTTTAAGTATAATTAATAATTCAGGATTTAAACTTATTTTTTGACTTACAACACATTCAATAAATGCAACCATTAGATTACTTTTTGTAGTTTACAACATACAATTTAATTTATATTAACCTTACTGTTAGTTTTTAACAAATTAACATTTGTAAATAGTGTGTTTATATACAATAAACTAATTTATATTTTTCGGTAATAAAGGTTAATTAAATTACAATTTATTAAAAAAAATTTAGTTTATATTAATAAGATGAGTAACCGTATTTCAAATATGTTTATTTCACCACCAAAAATTTTTAGACGTTTATTTTATAATTTTGTGTGGGAGCAAAGCAATTCAAGGAAAAAAATATTTCTGACTTTTGACGATGGACCTTCATCTAAAATAACGACTTGGATATTAGAAATATTAAAACAATATAATGCAAAGGCTACATTTTTTTGTGTAGGTAATAATGTATTAAATTTACCACTCATTACACAGCAAATAATAAACGATGGTCATTCGCTTGGTAATCATACCTTTCATCACTTAAATGGTTTTAAAACAAATTATTCTCATTATATTAATGATTTTGTAAAAGCCGATAAAATAATAAATACTCAATTATTCCGTCCACCCTATGGAAAGATAAAAAAAAGTCAAGCTCAGGAAATACTCAAATTCAAAAAAATAATTATGTGGGATGTTTTAAGTCTTGACTATGACAATAGTATCACTCCTCAACAATGTTTTAAAAATATTAAAAAAAACACTAAATCAGGTTCCATAATTGTTCTGCACGACAACCTAAAAGCAGAAAGAAACATGAAATATGCACTCCAAAAAACATTAGACTACTATACCAAAGCAGGATACTCATTTGCCAAAATACAATCACATCAAATATTGGGAGAAAATTAAGAATTAAAATTAGGAATTTGTTTACACCTTAAATCCCACTCTCTAAGTACTCAAACAAAAATAATTACACATTGGTGTTTTTTTAATTTACTGATTTACAATTGTATCTTTGTATCATTGAACCATTGAATAATTGTATCATTGAACCATTGAATAATTGTATC
>JAOZTW010000128.1 GCA_029938985.1 Bacteroidales bacterium
ATTTGAAGATTTTTATAACAAAAAAGGTTATTATACACAAAAAACATTACTCTATCTACTTAAGTCTTAATATAGTAAATTGTTTTTTTTATTGAAAATCATATAGTTAATTGTCACAAGAAAAGTTTTCCCGACTTTTCACTTTAGTATAAAAATACCGTATTTTTCACAAGTGTCAAGTTCAAGGCTTTTTTGAAATATTAGAATTAAAGTTTACCTTTGTAAATTAGCATTTTAATATTTCAAAAGCAACGAAGAAATTGATACTTGTGAAAAACGCAAAAAAAACAAAGTTTTACAACATAATAGTTTATTAAGACAATACAAAACAAAATAATAATTATAACAATAAATAATTATCACATTTTAACAAATTTTAGATGAATAAATTTTTAATAAAAGCAACAGATAAAACACCCGGAATTTTAATTGATTATTTTAAAAAAGCAATTAAAATTAAAGGAAAAATAGTGCCAGAGGATACTATTGAATTTTGGAAACCGATTCTGATAGAGGTAGAAAAATTTTTCAAATCAAATTTGAAAAATAAAACTACTGTTTCTTTAATGCTAACATATTACAACACTGCTAATACAAAGAGTTTATTCAGCTTTTTTAGTAAAATAAAGGAAGCATTAGAGAATGGTAATATAGTAAAAGTAAGGTGGTTTTATCACGAAGAGGACGAACAAATATATGAAGAAGGTAAGTATTTTAACGAAATAACTGGAATACCTTTTAGTTTTTGTATAATTGGAGAACAAAACAATGAGCAAGAAGTTGATGTCAGTACAAATAAAAAAACATTAATTATAAGAAAAGCAAAAGACACACCAAGTATAATTCTTAATCCTGATAAAAAAATATTTGAATTTAAAGGAGATTCTTGGTGTTTAGATGCTGTAGATTATTATAGACGAGTAATTAGTTGGTTTAACTACTACTTTGACAACCATGCCCTTGAGCTAACGGAAATAGAATTTAAGTTTGGATATATCAACACAAGTTCTGCAAAACAAATAGCAGTAATAATTGATATGCTAAAAGAAAAGATGAATAAACATAAGATAATTATAAGATGGTTTTACGAGGAGGGAGACTGCGACATGTTAGAGGAGGGACAAAGATATGCAGATCTTCTTCAAATGGATTTTGAATTTATAGAAGCAGAAGCAAATGAATAAAAAATGAAGGAACAATATAATTGTACAGTTTGTTTATGAACATTTTAACTCCAAACCTACTTAGAGAAGAGATGATGTTTTTTACGAATGACAATTTAAAACTTTACTTTCATTTATTTTTATAAATAATTAAATTTTAATGAGTAAACCAATTCTTAATTTTTAATTTCTAATTGCCTTTTGAGGTGTTATGATTATTTAATATGTTTACAAAAATTGAAAATCTGAATAAAAAAGCTTGGGAAAATAAATATTTAGATATAAAAACTTCTCGTAGTAATGCAGAAAAAGCGTTAGAACTATCGCAAGAAATAGCAGATAATAAGGGAATTGCTATTTCAAATATCAATATTTCTATTATCAAATTTTTGATGTCAGAAGACGATGGTTTTATTTTGATAAACTTATTAAATGCTATTGATTTTTTTGAAAAAGAGGAATTTATTTGTGTCCATTATGTTAGAGCATTGTATTTTGCTGGAAATATTTACGAAAGTTATGGCGATTTTGACAACGCTTTGGAATACAGTCAAAAAGGTTTAAAAATAGCAGAAAAAACAGATAATAAAGAAAGTATTGCAGATGCTTGCAGTGTAATAGGTCTTATTTATAGCAGATTAGGAGAATATAATAGTTCTATAAAATTCTATAAAAAAGCAATGAAGTTGCGAAAAGAAAGTAATAATGAAAAAGCATTAGCTTCGTCATTAAATTTGATAGCGAGAACAAATGTATTGAAAAGAAATTTTACTGTTGCTTTAACCTTTTATAATAAAGCTCTTAATTTACGAAAAAAAATAAACGATATTGGCGGTTTGCCTTATACAAATCTTGGAATTGCAAGTTTGTATGAGGAAAAAAAAGATTATGAGAAAGCTCTAAATTATTATAACAAAGCCATTGAAAGTAATGAAACAGGAGACAAACGACTTGTAATGCACTGTTACATTGGCTTAGGGCGTATTGAAACAGAGTTAAAAATGTTTGAAGAAGCCGAAATAAACTTAAAAAAAGCATTAGAAATTGCTGATAGTTTGAATGCTAAACCCGTTTTATTTTCTATTCATCTTGCCCTTTCTGAATTTTACGAAAAAATAATGAAAACAGATGTTGCACTAAAACATTTTAAATTATTTCAAAAAAATAAAGAAGAGGTTTTGAGTGACGAACTTAGAAATAAATTAAAAAATCAGCAAATAACTTGGACTATAGAAAAATCAAAAAAAGAAGCTGAAATCCATCATCTTAAACATGTGGAGCTAAAAGATGCCTACGACAAACTATCTGAAAGAAACAAAGAGATTACAGATAGTATAAATTATGCTCAAAAAATTCAATCGGCGGTGCTTCCACGAGAAGCTTTTGTGAAGGAATTATTACCTGAACATTTTATACTTTTTAAACCAAAGGATATTGTGAGTGGCGATTTTTATTGGCTCACACAAGTGAACAATAAAATAATTATTGCAGCTGCTGATTGCACTGGACATGGAGTTCCTGGAGGGTTTATGAGTATGCTTGGTATTAGTTTTTTAAATAAAATTGTTAGCGAAAAATCTATAGTAAAAGCCAATATTATTTTAGATAAACTAAGAGAAAATATAATTAATGCTCTACAACAAACAACTGATGAGCTTGGCTCAAAAGATGGTATGGATATTGCTATTTCAATAATTGATTATGAAACAAATACACTATGTTATTCTGGGGCAAACAATCCACTTTATTTTATCCGAAACAAAAAGTTAGATACCTACAAACCAAACAAAATGCCAATTGCAATCTATCCAAAAATCCAACCGTTTGAATATCACGAAATTAATATAACAAAAGGAGATGTTATTTACATGTTTTCCGATGGGTACGTTGACCAGTTTGGCGGACCAAAAGGTAAAAAGTTTTTGTCAAAACGATTTAAAAAATTATTACTAAATATTTATGATAAACAAATGGAAATGCAAAAAGATATTTTAAATCAGAAAATTGAAAAATGGATGGGTGGTATAGATAATAACAACAGAAAATATGAGCAAATAGATGATATTGTGATTATTGGCGTAAGAATTTAATTTGACATGTGTTGATTAAAAATCTATTTACAGCGTGTACCCCATTAACTGGCATTTAACTTTTTCACCAAATATCTTTGTGATATGCTTATATGTTGTTTGTAATAAGGCATATTAAAATCGCATAAGAAGAGTAATATTTTTGATAACAACCCAACTGAACGATTTTACAGTGTTTCTACCAATAAATACAACTAAAACATTTTTCTAAAAAATTGATTTTAAGGTGTAAACCAATATATAATTCCTAATTAAACATTTTAGCATTTCATTTTATTAATTCAAAAATTATTATTTTTAGAGCATCAGTAAGATTTTTTACGGCTAACATTATTTGCCAATTTTCGTTGTTGCGAGGCTCTACAAGGTTAGAAATAGAACGTATTTCAAGAAATGGAATATTTTTTTTGATACAAACATAAAAAAAGTATGCTCCTTCCATGTTTTCTGTGTCTGCATTAAATTTTTCGACAAGCATCTGAATTTGATTTTTTTCTCCACTTGCAGTATTAACAGTTAAAGAACTTACTGCTGGTATGTTTTCAAGTTTAATAAATTTTTCAAACGATTTATTTAATAATTTACCATTCTCAAAAGGATATAAATTACTGTCAATTAACTTTGTAGAAAAAAGAGAAATGTAATTTCCTCTGTTGTTAATCCCAAAATCACCAAATTGCTCCTCCGTAATATTTACCACCGAACCAATTGGCAACGATTTGGAAAAACTACCACAAATACCTATATTAATAATAAAATCATATTTGTTGGATTCTATGTTTTCCAACATGTTATACATAGTTTGAAACCCTCCAATACCACAGATTAATAAAGAAATAGAGTTGTTAAAATAATTGGTTCTGAAAAAATTATCTTTTCCCGAAATATCTATCTTTAAAAAAAAAGCAATATTTTTAGCTTCAAATTTTGTGGAACTTAAAATTAATAGTTTCATTTGTAAAATATTTATAAAATAGAAATTAAGAATTAGGAATTGGTTTACATCTTAAAATTCAATTATTAAAAAAAAATATATTTTAATATGCCTAATTCATTAACGTAAAATAATATTTAAACTTATATAAAAAAATGAAAAATGAAAAATAAACTTATTTCACCCTCGTTTTTGTCAGCCGATTTTCTTCGTTTAAAATCTGAAATTGAAATGATAAACAAAAGTGATGCAGATTGGTTTCACCTTGATATAATGGACGGTGTTTTTGTTCCAAACATATCTTTTGGAATGCCAATTATTAAACAGATTAAAAAAATAGCACAAAAACCCCTTGATGTTCATTTAATGATTGTTGAACCAAACAAATATATTAACCACTTTAAGGAAGTTGGTGCAGATATTTTAACCGTTCATTATGAAGCATGTACGCACTTACACCGAACATTGCAAAGCATAAAACAGGCTGGCATGCAGACAGGAGTTTCACTAAACCCACACACACCAGTAATGTTGTTGGAAGATGTTATTAACGATATTGATGTAGTGCTTCTTATGTCGGTAAATCCTGGTTTTGGAGGGCAAAAATTTATTGAAAATACTTATAACAAAATTGAAAAACTTAAAAGATTAATTGATAGTAAAAAAAACAATACATTAATTGAAATAGATGGTGGAGTAAACTTAATAAATGCAGAAAAACTATTTGATACTGGTGCAGATGTATTGGTTGCAGGAAATGCAATTTTTAATTCAACTAATCCAACGGAAACAATAAAACTTTTAAAATCAAGCAAATAAAATATAATAAATATTGATTTTGAAATAATAAATAAAAAAATAAAAAAATATTTGTAAAATTACAAAAAATTTATTAATGTTGTTTTTCTATATTTTTATTAACTTAATATGTAAATTATGAAAATAGCGATAATTGGTTATGGGAAAATGGGCATTGAAATTGAAAAAATTGCCATAGAGCGAAACCATGAAATTACTCTAAAAATAGACTTAGATAATAGCAACGATTTTAATATTGAAAACCTGCAAAAAGCAGATGTTGCAATAGAATTTACTAACCCACAAAATGCTTATAAAAATTTTTTGAAATGTTTTGAAGCAAATATACCAGTTGTTTCAGGAACAACTGGTTGGTTAGATAAATTTGAAGAAATTGTTGAAACTTGTAAAACAAAAAATAAAGCATTTTTTTATGCCTCTAATTTTAGTTTGGGAGTAAATATCTTTTTCAAATTAAATCAATATTTATCAAAAATTATTAACAAGCAAGAAGATTTTGATATTAGCCTGTCTGAAACACATCATATTCACAAGCTTGACGCACCAAGTGGTACGGCAATCTCGTTGGCAAACGATATTATTGATAATGTAGAAAGAAAAAAAAGCTGGACTAAGAACGCATTAAACCCAAGTGAATTAGAAATTAAATCGTTTAGAGAAGGAGAAGTATTTGGTGTGCATCAAATAAATTTTAGCTCGGATACCGATGAAATAGAAATAAAACATAGCCTAAAAAACAGAAGAGCTTTATCGCTTGGAGCAGTTATTGCCGCAGAGTTTTTGTGCAATAAAAAAGGTTTTTATACTATGAGTGATTTACTACAAGGGCTTTAACCCACTTTATTCTTGAATTATACTATAACAAAAATCCTTTAAAACAAATATAAAGAATGTCAGTATTTAAAAATGTAAGGCGAGTAACAACTCATGTGTTGCAAAACATGAAATTTCAAAATGAAAAAATATCAATGCTTACTGCTTACGATTTTTCAACAGCAAAAATAGTTGATGAAGCAGGAATTGATGCTATTCTCGTTGGAGATTCGGCCGCTAATGTGATGGCAGGACACGAAAGTACACTTCCAATTACTTTGGATCAAATGATTTATCATGCAAGCTCTGTTGTTAGAGCAGTGGAAAGAGCTTTAGTTGTTGTAGATTTACCTTTTGGAAGTTATCAGGGAAATTCTAAGCACGCTTTAAGTTCTGCTATCAGAATAATGAAAGAGACAGGTGCTCATGCAATTAAAATAGAAGGAGGCATAGAAATAAAAGAGTCGATAGATAGAATTTTAACAGCAGGAATTCCAATTATGGGACATCTTGGATTAACTCCACAATCTATTCATAAATTTGGAACTTACTCTGTTAGAGCCAACAACGAACAAGAAGCGGAAAAACTGGTAGAAGATGCCCTGATTTTAGAACAAGCAGGCTGTTTTGCAGTAGTTTTAGAAAAAATCCCAGCAAAACTCGCCACAAAAGTTACAACTGAATTAAAAATTCCTACAATTGGAATTGGTGCGGGTAGTCATGTTGATGGTCAAATACTTGTAATTCACGACATGTTGGGAATAACACAAGAATTTTCACCACGTTTTTTGCGAAGATACCACAACCTTCATGAAGAAATAAAAGGGGCAGTTCAAAGTTATATTACTGATGTGAAAAAAGTTGATTTTCCAAATTCAAAAGAACAATATTAAGGGAATTAAGAATTGGTTTACACCTTAAAATACAATTATTTATAAAAACTTTGTTAAAAAAACAAAGAACAAGTTTAAATGGTTAATGATTTGTTTTAATATGCCGAATATAAATAATATTGGCGTTTTTCACGAGTATCAATTTCTTCGTTACTTTTGAAATATCAAAATGCTCATTTACAAAGGTAAACTTTAATTCTAATATTTCATAAAAGCCTTGAACTTGACACTCATGAAAAACGCCATAATATTATAATCTATTAAAAATAAATGAAAAAAATACACTATTTTACAATTCTTTTAATTATCTTTGCTGTGGGTTGTAATTCTAATAAAAGTACTAATTTTGGCAAAGAGGTTAAGGCAGAGCAAATTATAGAATTATTGAACAATGGTAAAAATATTCTTTTGGTTGAAAAAACTATTATTGGAGATTTAGATTTTACTAAAATAGATAACAAATATGCAAGAACTCAAAATATTATTATTGCAAATATTGAAAATTCAGTAAGTTTTATTAAATGTAAATTTGAAGGAAATATTATTGCTTTTAATGTAGATGACAGTAAAAAAGGTTTTTTTTCAATTTTTGAAAAAAACTTAACATTTAGTGAATGTATTTTTAAGGGCGAAGTAAATTTTAGACAAACAGAAATTAAGGGACTTAGTAATTTCAGTAAATCAACTTTTGAAAAAAAGGCTTCGTTTGAAGGAGTTGTTTTTAATTCTTTAAATACTTTTTTTAATGATGTGTTTTTTGAAGATGAGGCAAAATTTACAAGCTCTTCATTTATGGGAAAAACAACATTTATGAATACAAATTTTAGCAAAAAAACAGGTTTTAATAACGCCTTTTTTATGAAAAATGTAAATTTTAGTTCTACAAATTTTAAAGGATATACAAATTTTTATTCTATTCACAGTAATTCAGATTTTATTATTAATTATGCAAACTTTCATAATGAAATAATTTTTGGTAATTCAAGATTTTTTGGAAGAACAGAGTTTATTAAAACATTTTCTAAAGAAAAAATTACAATAAAAGACAATATTTTTTATTTTGATACCAAATTTAACGAATCTACGTTTAAAAATAAAGCTGATATTAGAAATAATACTTTTATTGCATCAAAACCAGAATTAAATGATTTTACTGTTGAAACTACAACTGATTTTGAATTTGAAAATTGTTATTATCCAATAAATAAACAACTAACTATGTCTGACACTATTAAAATGAAAAACAACGGCAATTAGGAATTAAGAATTAGGAATTGGTTTACACCTTAAAATTTAATTACTTATAAAAACTTTGTTAAAAAAACAAAGTTTTACAACAGAAATGTAACTCCAAGCTCCAGTCTGACGAAACGTGGAATAGTCGCAGAATAAGTCAGACAAATTAATTTTCAATTCCAGATGCTCAAATTTTTAATCTATATATTATCAATTAACTTACAAACTAATTATTAACTAACATTTTAAATTAATTATTATGAAAAAACAAACATTTTATATAGTAATAATAGCTCTTGGAGCATTTATGCTATCGTTTCAATCTTGTGTTACAGAAGAAGATGACAACATTTTTGAAAACTTAGGCTGGATTGGTGCTGATGAAGAAAATACAGACGCTATTGAAGATGATATTTCTCTTGGAACAAATTTTGGGAGTGGCGATTTACCTTCAGAAGTGTCGCTTTTAGATAATTTTCCTCCTATTGGCAATCAAGGTGCTTACGGTACTTGTGTAGCATGGGCTTGCGGTTATAACTTAAAAAGTTTCTTAGAATCAAAAGCTAATGGATATGTCGATTATACTTCTTCTGATAAACTGTTTAGTGCAAAAGACCTTTTTTGGGCTATTGATAATTCTAAAAAAGGAGACGATTGTAACGGTACCGGTTTTGAAGTAGCTCTTGACGTAGTTCAATCTCGTGGTGTAGCAACAATGAGTACTGTGCCTTACGAAGACTTGGGTGACTGCTCTTCATCTCCAGAATCTTCGTGGACTTCAGATGCTGGTAATCATAAAATTGAAAGCTATAGAGAAATTGATGTTGATGCGGAAACAATAAAATCATATCTTGCACAAGGACGTGCTGTTGTGTTTGGTGCAAAACTTGGAGACGAATTTATGAACGCTAAAAGTGATGCCGTTCTTGATTATCAAACTTATGGATATAGTGGACAACATGCATATCATGCAATGATACTTTCTGGCTACGATGATAATAAAGGTTCAAATGGAGCTTTTAGAGTTGTAAACTCTTGGGGACAATGGGGAGACAACGGATATATTTGGGTTGATTATGATTTCTTTTGTAACAAAGATGATTTCTGTTTCTGTGCATTTGTAGCAACAGATACTCAAACAAATCCAGACGGTGATGGCGATAACGAAGTAGATGACCCTAATTCAGGGTATGATTTAGTAGCTTGGGAACTTAATGACACAGATTATTACTTAGAAGGAGACCCAGATTCAGACGATCCAAGATGGAGAACATCGCTTTACAATGTATATAATTCAGGTGAGAACACATTAAATGCTACCGATGACTGGTATATCGTTTATTTCCTATATAATGCTTACGATGGTGATGATTATACTATTATTTTGGTAGATTATTATAGTGATGATTTCGGAAACTTTGGTGAAAATGGAGGAATGGATGCCGACCCAAATATTCCGGCTCAAGGATACTGGTGGAACAATGTTGATGTTGTAAGTGGTCAAAGTGTTACAAATGCAGTAAATGGATTTGATACTCCATTCGAATGGTCTTACAAAATGCCAGACGTAACAGGAGATTATTACCTTGTTATTTTTGCAGATGGTTTTGGAGAGTTTGATGAGTTCGACGAATCAAATAACTGGACTTATTATACTGATGCCAATGGTGAACCATTAGAAATAATTAATGGTGTAATTCAAAATGCTCCTGCTAAAAAAACGATGAGACTTCCAGGAGAAGTTCCATTTAAAGGACAAGCATCTATAAACCCATCTATGCAAACCAAAAAAAATATGAACACTTATACTACCAAAGAAATCGGTAATATGATTAAAATACATAGAGAAAACGGTGAAATGCAAAAAAGAGTTATTGCACACACTAAAAGTGGAAATCAAACAAAAGGTAGAAAATAGTTTTGATAAGGAATTGTCTATTAAATTTGTAAATAATTAAACAATTCCTTATTTATTTTTTATAATAAAAATAAAACAATTTATAATTAACAACTTAAATAAAAAAAAATGAAATTTAAAAAAGCATGGTTAATAGCCTTAGTATTATTTTTTTCAGTTGCACTTATAGCACCATCATGTGTGCCATTAACAGTAGCTCCAACTACAACAACTGACTCTAACAATGACAAAAAAAATGAGACAAACAAAAGCAATACATCAAAAGGAAAAAAATAATATTTTACTT
Source organism: Bacteroidales bacterium (assembly GCA_029938985.1). Lineage (GTDB taxonomy): Bacteria > Bacteroidota > Bacteroidia > Bacteroidales > JAOZQN01 > JAOZQN01. The sequence continues at coordinate 10,153 of JAOZTW010000128.1, forward strand.
ACTTAATAGCTAAGGTCTAAGACCTTTTTAATGTTGCTTACGCATTTACATATAATCTTATTAT
>JAOZTW010000737.1 GCA_029938985.1 Bacteroidales bacterium
ACCAAAGGTGCGAAATCAAAAGCCTTGTCTGTAAGGGCAAGGTAAGTCGTTTATATTAAGCACCAAAAGAGAAAAATAACTTTTATTAATGAATAGATACCGTACTTTTGGTGCTTCTAAAAAAAAGATAATTTCATTTGCTTTTGCATATAAACCTGTTGATTAACATAACTTTGATGTTTGTTTTAACTTCGTAAAGTAGAATTTAAAAAACAATTAATGAAAAAGATATAATAGGTAACACCAAAATTTATTTGTTTATTTTGCCCATTTTTTGAATTAAAAAATCTGCATTGTTCATTTTTTGAATTTTATTCTCATTATCATCAAAAACTTTATTTTCAAAGTCAATTTCCACAAAAGCGTTATAATTACTCAAATCTCCAATATCCCAAATTAAATATTCTTTTTCATAATCTGTAAAATCCTCATTATTTGTTTTGTCTCTACTTATTCCAATATCAATAAGATACTCTTTCTCGGCTCTACTTACACAAACATTTTGTAGCAAATAGTCAAAAAAAGCATTTTTTATATTAGCAGGAATATTAAAATAATTTTCAATATTTTGCTCTTTATAATTACTGTTGGCTATAGAATTAATTGCAACAATAAGACTTACAAAATTATATTTTCTAACCAATTGTCGTTCTTTGTCGTGGCTACAATATCCTGATTCTATTAAAATTGTGCTTGCTCCAGTTTTTTGAATATTGTCTCCAAAAGCATTTGGCATAAAACTATCAGAGTATTTTGCAACACCATTAGGTACAATTGTTTGAAGCATATTATTCATTGTTGCAATAACTTGCATAGCTTTTTTTCTGCTTTCATTAATTGTTTTTTCAAAATTGGAGGCAGGCGATAAAAAAGCTATTGACGTATTATTTTTTGTGTTTTCTACTCCATAATATATTTCTTGGTCATGCAAATTAAAAGCAAACTCTGGTTTAACATCATCTATTTGCGACATTAATATTTTTGATTCTGGTGCCGACAATCTTATTGCATCTCTATTCAAATCAATATCTTGTGCGTTTCTTCTTTTAAAAAGCTCTGCACCATCGGGATTTAACATTGGAATAAAATAAAGTGTACAATTCTTCAATATTAAATTTTTAATATCTTCAAAATCATTTTTATAAGCAAAAAAATTAAAAATATCTAATATAGCCAAAGTAGCCACCGATTCGTTTCCGTGCATTTGTGACCATAGCATAATTTTTGTTTTTCCATTACCGAGTTTTACTCGTTTAATCTCCCTGCCTTCAAACGATTTTCCAATTGTTTTAATACTAAATAATGGATTTTTTTCAAATTTTAATATTATTTCAATTAAATCTTTATGCTTGAATCGCCGATATGTTATTGATTTTTCAATAAACTTTTTGTAATTATCAATTAATTTGTTTGTCTGCATCTGTTAAGTTTTGAAATTTTTGGCATTTTTCACAATTCAATAAATATAATAATAAATACCAATACAAAAATTTTCACACATTTCTGAAAAGTCGGGAAAACTTTTCTTTAAACAATTAACTATATTAAGACTTAAGTACATAGAGTAATGTTTTTTGTGTATAATAACCTTTTTTGTTATAAAAATCTTCAAATTTGCAGTTGTCATGCTATTTAGACGTTTCCAAGTCCCCTATTTTTTGCCTTATGGCAAAAAATAAGGGACGTTGGAAAGTCTTTTCGGATAACAATACTTTAGATAATTCAGTCTTAATATGTTACTTGGATTTTATTAAAAAGCAATTAATCAATGCTTTAATGTTATGATAAAAAATTTCCCGACTTTTTAGCACATTTGTATTTCTTTAATCTGCTGGTTTATAATTATGTAATTGAACCTTTAAATAACCGTATCATTCCTTATTTAAAATGTCATACTTATTCTAAAAATTGGATTTGTATATGGAGTATTTTCTGTATTGTTAAAATTCCATAATATCATATAATTGAGAGCACTTTTTTTACCAAAACGCATTCTATAACCTCCCCCAATTAGCATTCCCAAGTCCCAAGCTCGTTGAAACTGGAAGCTTTGACTCGAATAATTTTCATAATTTAAAGCCAATAATTCTCCTTGTACTATCAACATTTTCAAGGGGTATGCTTGTATAAACGCACTGCCACCATATAAATAAGTTTGATAATTATAAAACCTATCACGAGCATAAGTGTACGAAACTCCAACTCCTGCCCCAAAATAATCGTTAAAATAATAACCAACTTGTGGAGCAAGATTTATAGAAGTATATGATCCAAATTGCAAACCAAATTCTCCTCCATAAAAAATCTTATCCATAAATGGTTTTCTTTGTTTCTTCTCCTCCTTTTCACTATTGTCATACTCGTCAAATTGAGAAAACGAATACATTGGAACAAAAATAAAAAATAATATTACAATAAATTTTGATAAATATTTCATGTCAAAATATTTTTAACTTAATTTTACAATTATTTATTTCAAAGATGCTTAATTGCTTGCGATAAAGAGATTTAATAAAAAATACCCCTATACCAACAGCAGGGCTGTTGCATTCTAATTTTTAATAATAAAAATTTATAATTCTATGAAAAAAATATTCAATATTCAATATAGAATTTTCAATATTCAAGTAAAAAACAAATAAAATGAACATTGAAAATTCAGTATTGAATATTGAAAGTTAATTTTATATAAGCATGCAACAGCCCTGATACCAACAGGCATTCATATTTTTTGTATAAGGCATATTAAAACAACATAATTAACCAATTAAAGCAAACTTATTTTTATTTTAAGTGAAAATGAAATAATAAGTAACTCAAGAATACGCCGTTTTTTTGTTCTTC
>JAOZTW010000129.1:0-7087 GCA_029938985.1 Bacteroidales bacterium
TCTAATGTTGTTTAAAATAAATGTCCAGTTATTTATTAGAGGTGTTAATCGTTGTATAATATGCTGTTTACATGATTTTTTTAATTTTAATTTAGAGGTCAGTACTAATTGCTTTTTGTTCGTTTATTACTTACCGTCATTTACAAAAGTTAGCATTTTTTAATTATTTTAAATATTATATTGAAAAACAGTAGTACAAACTAAAATTAAACAAATAAAACACATTTCTAATTTACAATAAAAAACTTAAATAATATTTTTGGTATTTTTTTTGTTATATATAAACAGATAAAAAATAAATAATAATAATTATTTTGTTAAAATAAAACTTTACTTTATCTTTACAAAATAATTTTCACTTTAAAATAAGAGATATTTTATAAATACTTAAATTCTTCTAAATGAACATTCACGACTTAAAAGGAAAAATAATACTTAAGTGGCTTAATTATAAAGAACACTCTAAACAAATTTTAGAACTACGTAGAAAAGTATTTGTTGAACATCAAGGATTTGATATGTCTTTTATCAATATTGAAGGAGATGAAAATTATTTACACCTTGGTGCTTTTTTTGAAGGACAGTTAGTTTCGATGATTACAGGAGTAGTAATTAAAGGGACAAATAAATTAATAAAAGGGTTAAATCTTCCTGAAACTTTAGGGTATAAATTGCAACCAACCAAAAGAGCAGAATTGAAGGAGTTTAGAGGAACTCGTTTAGCCGAATTAATTAGTACTTGTATGTGGAAGTCTATTGTAGCTGTCTATCAACCAGACTATTCATTTATTGAATTAATAGAAGTCCACAAAAAATTAGGCTTATATTACTCTTCTTTTGGTTATAAATTAGATTCTATTGTAGAATTTGATGGTTTCAAATTAAATGTTTATATTCAAAATAATGATGATATTAATAATTCATATAAAAAATTCAAACGATTAGAAGATGTTATTTCTACTATTATATCCGTAAAAATACCCTCTTTGAGCAATCATTTAGAAAAAAATCCTGAAATTTTACAACCAGAAAAAAACGCATCTACAAATAATAATCTGTATTTAAACATGTTATCGTTTCAAGATGAATTACCTCGTTTATTAGCTCAAGGGCGACTACTTGGAGTTATACAGAAAAATTTAATTGAAACAATTGATTTTCCAAAAGCTCCAGCTAATTTGTTAGACATAGGCTGTGGACCTGGATTGTATCTTTTTTCTTTAAGAAAGAAAAAAAAACTGAAAGGTTACAAATTTTCGGGTATGGATATATCAAACGATATGATTTCTTTTGCTCGCTTATCTTATAGAAAAATTGCATGGAAACAAGGCAGTATATATAATACAAAATATGATGCCGAAACTTTTGATGTAATACATGCAAGTTTTTTGATGATTCACCTAGCAACTCCAGAAATAGCACTAAAAGAATTATTTAGAATATTAAAACCTGGAGGAATATTGTATATTGTAGATGTTAACGATTCTACATTTGAAGGTCCCAAGGTGATAAAAAAAATGATAAATAAACATACTGTTTATTACGAGGGAAACAGAAATATATTAAACACTTTACCTGAATTGGCTAAGAGCCAATCATTTGATTTAATCAAAAAATCATTCGCTACTGTATCAAATTTAGGATTTGAAAATGAAATAACAATGAAAGATAGTGTACTTAAATTAGGAAGAATGAAAATGTGGGCTATGTTCGCATTTATAAGTCAGCGAGAAGATGTTCAAAGCTATTATCAAAAAGCAGAGCAACATTATTTTAGTACTGAATGTGAAATTTCAATACAAATTCAAACACAAGTTTATAAAAAAATATAGAAATGAGTGAAAAAAATATAAAAAAAAATAGAAATGAAGATGTGCTGTCTAAATCAACATCTCTATTAACAAAGCCTTTTAAAAATACTAAAAGAAAAATTTTGATTGCATTCAATTTAACTTTTGTTTTTGCAATTGCTCTTCATATAACTTTGCAACTTATACAGTTTGGAAAACTTCCAGACCCTGTTAGAGATATGATTTTTTTCCCGTTAATATTTTTTATCAATTTATTTTCTGCTGGTTATAATTTAAGAGTTATAGTAAAACAATTAAAAGGAAATAAGTTCTTAAATGGTTTTACTCCATGGTCGTCAATTGTACTGATTATGTTGCTTGCAATAAGCATAGTACATTCGAGTCCAAACACAGCAACAAGTTTCCTCTTTGATTTTGCTTTTTCAATAATATTAATTTTTATTGTTGGTACTGTTCTAAACAGAAAAGTAGCAATTGTTTGGGTGGCAATTACTTGTTTAAGTCTTTTTCTTGGATATTCAAATTTAGGTTCCGATTATAAATATTATGTAATGACCAGTGAACAAGTAAAAACACTGGAAGAGCAATTTGAACAAGAAGCACCAGAAGCCGTTGAATGGTTAAACACTGCATTAGCAGAAAAAAAAGCACCAGTTCCAATTGGAGTTTTTGTTATAATTTGGATTATCTTTATAATACTTGCTTTTATACCTACATTTTTTGAATCCGGAGTTATAGGAAATTTACTTAAAGTAATACCTACGGTAGTGAAAAATATTGAGATTGCCTCTGAAGAAAAAAATACTCTGGAAAATGAAAATTTAAGAATGGGAATGGAGTTAGATGTTGCAAAACATATTCAAACAATGGTTTTGCCAGATATTAGCGAAATAAACAATTGCAGAGACTTAGAAGTTGCTGCAAGAATGGACACTGCCGTAGAAGTAGGCGGAGACTTTTATGAAGTATTACCACAAGAAGATGGTAGTACTATTTTTGGAATTGGTGATGTTACCAACCATGGATTACTGTCTGGCGTGGTTATGCTTATGACACAAACAGCATTCAGAACTTCTATTGATGGTGAGGACATCTCACTTAGTAAAGCACTAAAACAAGTAAATAAAGTTATTTTTAATAATGTTCAAACACGTTTAAAAGATTTTAGAAACTTAACTCTTTCGTTTTTAAAATATAAAGAGGGGAAAGTTACAATTACAGGACAACACGAAACTGTTTTATTGTTAAAAAAAGATAGCAATAAAATTGAAGAAATAGACACACTTGATCTTGGTATTTATATTGGTTTGATGCCCAATATAGATGAACATGTAAGCGAAAAAACATTTAATCTCAACAAAGGAGACCTAATGATTTTATATACTGATGGAGTAACAGAAGCAGAAAATCCTTCGGGAGAATTTTATGGAATAGAACGATTTAAAAAATCAATTGAAAAGCATAGAACAAAATCTTGCAAAGATATTACTGATGCACTTACCGAAGATTTGTACAAATTTATTGATAAGGCAGAATTGTTTGACGACATAACATTGGTTACAATTAAAAGAACTTAAAATATGAAAACAGAAATTATTGGGGATTTTGATTTAATACCCAAATCCTTACCCGCAGAAGGAACAATTCATTTAGATTTAAAACCAATAGATTTAATGACCTATTGGAGAAGGTGTGGACTAACTTCAAATTTTATTGCTAATTTCTACAAGCTAACACCCAAAGATATAAAGAATGAAAACTCGGTATCAACAGTGTTTAATGAGTTAATAGAAAATGCAACAAAATATTCGACTAAAAGAGATTCTGAAATAGTAGTTGATTTAAAATTATACGATATTCAATTGCTTATGCAAGTAAAGAATACCTGTAATAAAACCAATTACTCTGTACTAAAAAAACGTCTGGAAAAACTTCAAAATACAGAAGATTTAGAAAACCTATACATTGAAGAAATGATTAAGAAGGGAGATTCTGGTCAAGGTTCAGGAATAGGATTACTTCTTCTTTTGAAAGACTATCAAAGTAAGATTGGAGCAAAATTTGAGGAACGAAAAGATGGATTATACGATATTACTATTCAAGTTTATTATTTTATGGAAGAGGAGGAATTAATATGAAAATAACAGCTGGCGAATCAACATTAATGTTTGACGAGAAGATAAACACTATTTATCTTGCAGGCTCAATGCGTCTTGCAAACATGAGGGAATATGAAGTGGTGAAGAAATTCATCAGACAAGCTTATGACAAAACTGAAAATGTACTTATAATTGATTTTAGAAAACTCATATTTCTAAACAGTTCAGGAATAACTACAATCAGTATGTTTATTCTTGCAGTGAAAAAATTGAACAAAGCAAAAATTAATATTTTGGGTTCAAAAAAAGTTTCGTGGCAAGAAAAATCGTTGAAGAATTTTAACAAACTTTGGAATGAAGTAAAAATAGAAATTGAGTAACTTGTTACACATGTAAGCTTGGACATATTGACGTGTTTCAACAACTTCTCATACCAAGTTTTGACACTTTTTTCGTATAAAATTATGAGTAAAGTGTTAAAGCTATGACTAATTTGATTTTCCAACCTTAAACAAATAACTATTAGGTATATTAAAACAAATAATTAACAATAATGAAGAAAAGCTACGAAGATTTATTACTTGAAATAGAACAATTAAAATTAGAAAACTCTGCTTTAAAATCAACAAGCGAAGATTTTGAAATTTTATATATAAATCTATCTGAGCATAACTCTATTATAGAAAACGAATTAGATGAAAATTTAAAAACATTACAAGAAGCTTCTAAAAAAATATTTGATAGTGTTTACTACGCCAAAAGAATTCAAAATGCTATGCTATCAAAGATATCTGATTTAAAATCAATATTTCCAGAGTCGTTTGTTTTTCTTGAAAGTAAGGATATTGTAAGTGGAGACTTCTATTGGTTTCAAAAAGTGAAAAATCAATTTTTATTCGCAACAGTAGATTGTACTGGTCATGGTGTACCTGGAGCTTTTATGAGTATTATGGGAATTGCTCTTCTTAACGAAATAGCAAGAAATGAGAATATTAGAGAACCTGGAATAATTCTCGAAATAATGAGAAGACAAGTAAAAGCATCGTTTAAAAAAACCACCAAAGTTTATCAAGCAACCGACGGTATGGAATTAGCCTTCTGTGCTTTTAACCTTGAAAATATGAAGTTACAATTTTCGGGAGCAAATAATCCTTTGGTACTTATCCGAAATGGCGAATTAACAGTTTTCAAAGGTACACGAAATCCAATAGGTTCGTATATTAAAGAAATCCCTTTTAAAAATAATATTATTGACATAAAGAAAGACGATGTTTTTTATATGTTTAGCGATGGATTTAGAGATCAAATAAATTCTAAAATGCGAAAATATACTATGCGAAAATTTAAAAATTTTTTATTAAATATTCATAAGAAAAAAATGATTGAACAAAAACAAGATATTGGCAATGAGTTAAATAGGTGGAACGACACACAACATCAAACAGATGATGTACTTGTGGTTGGAATAAAAATTCCTTAAATTTTATTTATATTGTTGTTTTGTAATAAATTCAGTAATACCAAGTTTTTTATTAATTCTCATATTTTTCAATATTTTAAAATATTCTATTTCATTTTTTTTATAAGGATTGATTTTAAAGCTTTTGTGTGCATCAACCAATTGTTGTACATCTCCAAATCTATTACTTAGTCGGTTATATCTTGTGGTATCTTGTTTTATATGATTATTCAAATTATACAAATCTATCGTAGTTTTTGCTTTCTTGTATTGATACGAATTTTTATTTAAACTTTCTAAAGGTTCAAAATGTAGTTCTCCTTTTCCTGTTGTGGCTTTGTAAAATAATCTAATTTGAAATAATTCAAGTGGATTGTCTTTTAAAGGGTTAAACAATAATGGTTTTTCATTATTTATTTTTAATTTTGTTTTAAAATCAACTTGTTGGGCGTTGTTTAATAATGGAAATTGTGTTCTTTTGTAGGTTGAATTACATAACTTACAATAAGGTGCGTAATTCTTGTAATCATAGGCGAGCCACCAATAATGTTGTTTTGGTCTAAAATGCTCAATGTCGTCATAATTACTTATATCTTGTTCACAAACAGGACAAAGACCTCCAGATAAAATCAAAAAAGCATCTTTAAAAACCTTCCAAACATTTGAATTATCTTTGAGGCTAAATTTGTGATATTCAGATTTATTTTCACCTAATTTTTTATATTTATTATTATATTTTTTTCCTTTATCATGAAAATCAGTAACCGCTTGTTTGTCTTCAATATAACTATGAGGTTTAATTTTTCTATCGTGGATAAATCTTAAATCTTTCATTTTAACAATCCCTTAATATATTATTGATAATATTCTTCAAATTCTTTTCTAAATTCAGCTATTTCGTCTTTCGATAATTCAATATCTGGCAGTCGTTTTTTGGGGTCGTAACCCATTTTTTTCATTAGTTTCAAAAATTTCAAAAATCTATAATCATGAATATTGATACCAACAAAAGTATTATCAAGTTCTTTTTCTATATTTTGAAGTTCATTTTTTTGCTCTTCAGTTAATTGCTCATTAATTTTTAAAGCATAAAACTGTTTTAAAATATTTTCTAAATTATTGGATATAACAGGAGAATTATCAAAAAAGTTTAGTAACAAAGCAGATACATCTGAATATTTTGCATCTTCATACAAATTATCACTTAGTTTTTGTAGTGTTATTCCTTGTTTTTTGTCTCTTTGTACATTTAAAATAATTGAATTTTTGGGTGCTCCCAACAATGGAATTGCACTATGAGTAGAAGTAATAAATTGCACTTTTGGAAAAACCGATGATAACAAATTAGGGAATTTGCGTTGCCAAGTTGGGTGTAGGTGTAAATCCAGTTCATCAATAATAACTATGCCAGTCAGTTCGGAAGGGTTGTTGATATGTGGTTGAGATTCAAACAATCGTAAAATCATATCACCTACCATTGCAATAATTCCTTTCATGCCAGATGCCAGTTTTGACAAAGGCAGTGCAGTTAATTTATCTCCGTTTTCGTCTGTTTCGGTATAAATAACTTCATCGTATTTTGTAACTTCAATATTAACCACATTAGGAAGTAATTTGAGCATCACTTGCTTTACATATTTGTATTTTTCTTTAAATTCGTTATCAAAAGTTTGTTTGAAATACCAACGAGAAAAATATAATTCATAGTTCCGCAGTGG
>JAOZTW010000129.1:7187-10215 GCA_029938985.1 Bacteroidales bacterium
GTAAAGAATCATAATTTTCTTTAATTTTTATTATTTGTTTATATTTTTCACGAAAAGAAGTTTCAATTTCATTTTCATAATTCAATTCATTTTTAATTAATTCATAAATTTTAGGATAATATTTAAAAAAATCATCAAAATTTTCTTTCCAACTTTCTTTAATAAAATGTATTGAATCTCCTTTATTTTTTATTATTTTTTTTAATTTTCTTCTAAAATTGAAATTGTTTTTAATATTTGAATTATTTTTAATACTTAGTGAAACGAGTAATGTTCCATCATTATATACTAAAAAATAAAATAAATCTGTTATTCCCGATTCTTCTAATATCTTTTTTGATGAAAACGATTCAAGTCCATTTGGAGCGATTTTTTTAAGGTTATCATAATCATAAAAATCAATACTAAAATAGTCCAAGTCTTCCCCATCGTCTGTTGTAATATCGTCAAGTTCAAAATAGTTGCCTCTTAATATTTCAGTATAATTATAAGTTTCAATTTCCATTAAATCAAAAGCAAATTCAATTCCTTGTTTATATAATTCTTCTTTTTTATAAATAAGATATTCAAAAACCTCTTTTTGTATAGTATATAAGTCGTATTTTGGCATATTAATTTTTATTTATAAATTATTCATCTTTTGTTTAACTGCCTCATAAACAATAACAGAAGTAGCAACCGATACATTTAAAGATTCTATTTTACCAAGAATAGGTATTTTTACATTTTTGTTCGTTATTTTTAATAAATTACTACGAACACCTACATCTTCGCTCCCCATAAGAATTGCCAATGGTTGATTAAAATCGGTGCTAAAATAGTAGTCCTGAGCTTTTTCGGTAGCACCAACTACATAAATTCCCATGTCTTGCAGGTATTTTATGGTTTTGTAAACATCTACAGACCTGCAAACAGGTAACGAAAGCAAAGCCCCAGCTGAGGTTTTTATGGCATCGGCAGTAATTCGTACAGAGCCTCTGTCGGGAATTACAATTGCATTAATATTAGCACATTCCGCCGTTCTTACTATTGCTCCAAAATTTCTCACATCAGTAATTCCATCTAATATTAAAATAAACGGTTCTTTTCCATCTTCGTATAGCTGTGGAATAATATCCTCAATTTTGTGATATGCTATTGGAGAAATAAATGCTATCACTCCTTGATGATTCTTTCTGCTAATTCTGTTAATTCGTTCAATAGGAACAAATTGAAATGGAATATTATAATTTCTTGCAATAGAATGAAGTTCGTTAAATAGCTCTCCTTGTAGTCCCTTCTTGAAAACTATTTTTTCTATTTGCTTACCCGATTTTATTGCTTCAATAACTGCACGTATTCCAAAAATTAAGTCTTGTTTCATAATTGCAAAAATAAATAAAATCATCAATAAAAATAATTATAAAACATTTTTTTATAAAAATTGAAAAATTTAATTAACAAACTGAAAAAGAAATAATAACTAAGCCCAACCTACTTGTTTATTTTGTCCTTCTAAAAATTTTAAAAATATCATTAAATAGCTCGCTATTTGCAGATTTATTAAACTAATAGAAGAACAAAAAAACGGCGTATTCTGGAGTTACTTATTATTTCATTTTCACACAGAATTATTTTTATATATTTTTCAAATAAGTTTTTTTTTTGAACTATTTTTGTTTTCTTTGGAATTAAATATTTTATTTTTATTTTCACTTTACTAAGAAGAACAAGGTTTTTTCGGATTTTATATATTGTTTTATTAAAGAATTAGAGTCCTCATTTGTTTTACTTTACATATCCCTATATTAAAGGAGGTGGCAATTGAAAAAATCCAAAAACCTTATTCACTATAGTATAAATTTAAAACTTATGAAAAAATTATTTTTTACAATTTTTGTAGTTATGATTGGTTTTGCTCTGTTTGCACAGGAAACAACAAAAACAGATTTTAAACCATCAGGAAAAGTTTTTGGACTTGTGTTTGGAGACTATTATTATAAAGCACAAGGCGATACAGCTCAGTGGGGGATTGGCGAATATTCTGAAACAGAAAAAGAATATCAAGCTTTTGGTATTCGTAGAGTTTATTTAGGATATACTTATGAAATTAGTCCTAAATTTTCAACCAAACTAACACTTGAAGGAAACGATGGACAACTTATTGGAGGCTCTAAACGTGGAGTAAATATTAAAATTGCTCAATTAAAATGGAAAAATATTTTTCCTGGTTCAAACTTGGTTGTGGGAGCACAATCTACACCTACATGGTCGTTGTTTACCGAAAAAATATGGGGCTATCGTTCTGTTGAAAAAACAATTATGGATTATAGAAAATTAGGAACATCTAACGATTTGGGAGTTTCATTGCAGGGAAAATTTAATAAATCAAAAACAATAGGTTACAATTTTATGATTGGAAATGGAACGGCTCAAAAACCTGAATATAACAGTTTTAAAAAATTCTCTGGTTCAATAAATGCCCAATTGTTTGATAAAAAACTTTTGTTTGAAATTTATGCAGACTATGAAGAAAATACTGACTCCAGAAGTATAACTTCTTTTAAGGGATATCTTGGTTATCAAACCGACAATATTTTAATAGGACTTGAAGGATTCCAGCAAATACAGTCAAATTATAAATCCACTACCGAAGACTATAATATTGGGGGAATATCTGCCTATATTACTGCTTCAATAATAAAAAATAGATTAAAAACTTATATAAGAGCCGACTACTATGACCCAGATTATAAGGACTTAGACTTTGGATACAATGAAATTTTTGCTTTGTTTGGCTTTGATTATACTCCATACAAAAATGTTCATTTTATGCCCAATTTATGGTATTGTTATTATGGCTCAAAAAACACTAAAATAAATCCAGAACGAGTAAACGATATTGTTCCAAGAATAACTTTTTATTTTAAATTTTAAAATAAATATTAGTGTGTGTAGTCATGATATAAAAGGTACTGGTTCAGTTCAAATCTGGTCAAAAATTTATTTCATTATTCTAATATTGAACAATTGTTCAAAAGAAAATGCA
>JAOZTW010000130.1 GCA_029938985.1 Bacteroidales bacterium
AATTTTATACTATTTTGGTAATTGCATTTATAACTATCTAATTATAATATAATTAAATTATATACACCAGAATTTGTTAATTCAGTTAATAATATTATTGAGCAGATGTATATTTTAACAACAGATGAAACTATTGAAATAATTACTGATATTTCAAATCAAGAATTGACCGAATCTGAGTTAGAATTTATTAGTGTTTTTAAAGAAGTAGCTTTAGCTTCATTAGAATATTGGACTATTTATTTAGAAAATAATAATTCTAAAATAAATCCAGATGCAGTAATAATTATTAATGATGCAGTTGGAGCATCAATTGGCTTAACCTTTGGTGGATTTGGTTCAATAGTTTTGGGAGCTGTTGTTTCATTAGGTACTATGGACGAATTGGGAATGCTTTACGATTAGTTCAATATTTAATTTTAATATGCTGGTTATTATATATTTCTAATAACCAGCATACAGTTTTCTACAAAACGTTTAATAAAAAATAATGATAAAAAATATAATTATAATTACATTTCTTAATTTAAAAAGAAAAAGTGAATTTAACAATATTGTTTCTATTTTCAAACTACTTTTTCTTTTTCTTTCACTTATATACACATATTTATCAGGTAATTATATAATTAATTTTACATCAAAACTACTTCCTTCCTCCAATTTAATAGATATTTTTCTTTCATTATTTATATTTTACTTAGCAATTGATTTTTTTGTGAAATTTTATATAAAAAAAGAAAAACATATTACTTTAAAAACATTATTTATTTTACCAGTATCGCGTCACAAAATTATAAATATTTATATTTTAAATAATTTATTTCATAAATCCAATTATTTTATTATTCTATTTTTTTCCTCAATTACAATTAATTACAAATTTTCATTTATATATTTATTAATAATAATAATTTCAATCTTATATAATTCTATATTTATTTTGTTTTTACGAAAAATTATTAATAAGAATTTGATAATTAGTTTTATACCATTTTTATTTGTTATTTTAATTTTTGTACTTCAATATTTTAAGGTCTTAAATTTGTTTCAATTTTCAAATTCTTTTTTCTTGTTTTTTGTAAACAAGCCAATTAATATTTTATTTTATTTATTTAGTTTTTCGTGTTTATATTTAATTATTCATTTGTTTTTTGTGAAAAATTATCAAAAAATATTTATAAATCCCTCCAAACATATCGCTAATAAAATAAACCAAAATTCTTTTTTTAATAACTATTTTTTAGATTTTGAAACAAAATTAATTTTTCGTAATACAAAAACAAGAACCGTATTTATTTCTGTAATAATTGGTTATATTTTATTAAACTCATTCTTTTTAATAAAAGGAGTTAGTAATAATAGTGTAATTTTTTTTACTTCTTTTATTTTAACAAGTATTACAGGTTTGTTTATTGTTAGTTATGGAATTTACTCTTTTGGATTTGAAAATAGTTTTCTAAAATTAATTTTTATTTTACCAATAAATCTTAATAAATATATTAGAACAAAATTATTAATATTTTCTTTTTCTATAATAGCAATATATTTAATATCTGTACTTTATTTTATATATTTAGAAATAGAAATTATTAGATTTACAACTTTTGCATGTTTTCATCTTGGAATAAACCAATTTTTATTTCTAATAGTTGCAATTTTATTTAAAAATAAAGTAAATCTCAAAACTATTTTATTCATTTCTGATAATGTGTATTTTATCTCATATTTAGGTTTTTTACTAAATATTTTACCAGTTGTTATCTGGTATATTTTGTCATTATTTATTGATAATAAAACAATTATTTCAACTATAATTATTGGTAGCTCCTTTTGTTCGTTACTATTTATAAAATATTGGATAAAAATAATTGAACATTTACTACAAAAAAACAAATACAAAAAATTGAAAAAATGATTGAACTAAAAAATATTAGTAAAAGTTATAAAAATAAAAATGTTTTACAAATAGAACATCTTGAATTAAAAAATGATATTATTGGTTTGGTGGGAAATAATGGGGCAGGAAAAACCACATTATTAAATATCATTTTAGATTTGGTAAAAGCCGACAAAGGAGAGGTTTTAATAGACAATAATAATGTTTCAAAAAATGACGAATGGAAACAAATTACAGGAAGTTATATTGATGATAGTTTTTTAATTCATTTTTTAACACCCGAAGAGTTTTTTCTGTTTAATGCCAATATAAGAAAAATTAAAAAAACAACTTTATTCAATAATTTAGAAACATTCAAAGTATTTTTTAATAATGAAATACTTAATCAAGCCAAAATTATTGATACATTATCAAAAGGAAATAAATTAAAAGTTGGAATAGCAAATGCATTATTTTTTAAACCTAAAATAGTTATTTTAGATGAACCTTTAGAAGGCTTAGACCCTGGTTCACAAATAATTTTTCATAAAATAATCAAATCTTATTATCAAAAATATAATGCAACAATTATTATATCAAGCCATAATTTGAATTTTATTTCTGAGGTTAGTACAAAAATTATTATTTTAGAAAATGGAAAAATAAAAAAACAATTTATAAACAATGGAAATTCAGTTGAAAAACAATGGAAATTCAGCTGAAAAATAATTGAAATTCATTGTATTTTTATTTTTACAAATAAAATTTGGCTACCCACGTAAAGTTGTACGTCGCTATAACACAAATAATTGTATATAAACTGTCGGCGTGGCTTTAAGTCACACCAACAGTAATTTATTGTCCAACATTAAACGGGTAGCCTAATAAAACACTGTCTGTTAAGATATTAAACCATGTGAACGATTAATTGTTAGTTTTAATATCCTAATTTGCAATAGCAATCTTTGAACCTAATTTCACTATTTTATCCTTTTGTATAGCTTGCAATGCAAATTCTGAAATAACACCTTTTCTGAAGAAAAGACAATGCGATGAACCTCCAAATTGGAAATAACCAATTTGTTCTCCTTTTTGCACTTTTTGTCCTTCTTTAACTGTAATTATGCACGTTGATACCTCTGCCATTCCAATTGGCATAACACACATTAAACCAATAACAGGGTCATCGCATTTAATAAATATTAATGCTCTTGTTGAAACCTGCGAGATATAAGCTTGCGATAAATCTGGTGCGGTGGGGTCAAAGCCTACGTTTGGCGATTCTGAATAATAAGTTCCTTCTATTACTTCTGTATGTACAATTGTGCCTGAAACAGGACTATGCCAACGATGATAAGCTAACGCACTTAAAAATGCCTGATAAACAGTTCCTCCAACAAAGTCATCAACATACTTGCTGTTGTTTAACATAAATTCGAGAGAATATTTTTGACCTTTTATCCAAAATTTGTCAAGTTTTTGAACATTTGTACTGATACGAACAGGTTGCGACTCACATGCACTCACAATTACTTTGTTGTTGTCTGGTTCGGCTACAGGACGCTTATATGGTTTAAATTGTCTAATAAAGAAGTCATTCCATGACTTAAATCCCCAGTTATCTTTATTCTCATCGTGTATAAAGTCATCAATTTTTATAGCTTTTCTTGCAGCTTTAGATTTCCAACCGTTTATTTTGTCATTTAATATATAAAGCGAAGCTTCACTGTCAAGAAATTCACACCATTCTTTAAATATCACTCTGAATGCGTTGTTTACTTTATCATTTACAAAAGCTGAAAAACCTGCCGGTGTACCCATTGCCCAATCAAGAATAGCGTTTATAGGAAAACCTACTAAGCCTGTTTTATTATATCCTGGTGCTGTACTAATTACCTCGTTAATTAGTTTTAGCATCATATCATAATCTTTTACTATGGCATTTTGGGTTTCATCTTCGTGCTTATATTTTTCTGGTATTTGGTCAAACATTTCAGAGAAATACATATAAAGCATAGGTTCAGATTCTATCAGCTCTCTAAAAGCTTTGATTGATTTTTTTTCGGGAAATGATTCTGACTTTAACAGTTTTTCCTCTTTTTTCTCAACCTCTTTTACAAGATTTTTCAACCAGTTATTTAAAACTGTTTTGTTTGCTGGTAGCCAAGAGCTTGCATGTGTTACTGTTTTTTGAATTAAATTCTTTTTCATTAGATTATTTTTAAATATTAAAATTAAATAAATTACAAAAAATTTCACCTACTTAGTATTGAGTTTACTTCAACAATTGACTTTTCAACCAATTATCTACTACTACTCTCGGAACGCCACGTGTTCGGCAGTGTAGTGCATCTGTTCCTGTCCATGGATATTCTGGTTTTCCTTTAATTCCTACTATTGTATAATCGGGGAGTGCTTCCTGGTAAGCGGCAATTGCTTCTTCATCGAAATTCTTATCTTTTCCGCCTACTATTGGTACATAAACACATTTATTGAGTATCAGGCTATTTGTATAAGCTGCGGTGGTTGCATATCCATATGCTTGTTTTGGTAAAAAAATATTTTGACAAGTTGTTCTATAAACTTTGAAATTTTCTTTTTTAAAGAAATCTGCTATTTCGTCCAAGCCTTTATTAATATTGGTGTTTTGCGATTTAGCAATAAGTATTTTGTCGTCCGATAAAAATTTACCCCAGCAATCAATATGTCCAATATATGTTTCAACAGGGTCTGTGAGAACAATATATTTTTTTATACCCATAAAACGATTTAACTGTTCCAGTATATAAGTCATTCGTTTATCTACTGTCTCAAACTCTGGCTCTTGAGGGTCGATTGGTTGTTTTGTTGAAGGAAGCTCATTTTGTATAGCAACAAGATATGACGATGAAACAGTACCTGTGCTTGTAACCATGTAATTACCTCCTACATTAAGTAAGCCAGAGTTGTACCAATTGTGAGGTTTAATATGTTCTAATTTATCGCCGTTCCAGTCAGCTTTATTCCATTTGCGAATAGGTGCATTCAGATAGTCTGAAAATTTATCGGCTGCATAGTCATCATTGGGTCTAAATATTCCATGTCCTTCTTGTGGGTTCACATTTTCTGCACCCTCTACCATACCAACAGCACCTCCTCCAAGTGAAGTGTAAAGGTGTTTGGCAATACCATAATATTTAGTTACATTATTGTATATCCACCACGGTCCGTAATCTCTTGTCCAAAAAGTATCAGTATCCCAAGGAACAAAATGAATTAAAGAAGTATCAAATTCGAGTTTTTTATCCTTCTTTTTAAGTGTATCAAAGGTAGCATTCAAACTGTCAATAACTTTTGGATATTCATCTTTGTCGGCACATAAAATAAAAATATGTATTGGTTTTTCCGTGTCTGCCTGTTGCATACGAATAATCAGCTCGTTTGGAATTCCAAAACTACGAGGACCTGATGGCGGAAGTTGTATTTGATTATCTGGCTGAGAAATCGTACCTGGATATGCAATTAAAACTCCTCCCATTTCTGCAAATTCAGCCTCTGCAATCACGGGCGATGGAGTATCGCAGGTATATACTTTGTTATGCTCTGGAGGTTTGCTATTTGTCAGAGTTTCAAATAAAACGCCCAATTCTTTGGGACTTGGTCTATTGAATCTAATTTTTTTATTCATATCATTTTTTTTAATTAGTTAATAAATTTATATAGTAAATATTACTGCTGTTTTAAAATCGGAATAAGTTTCGTTGGCAGTAAATTCAAAAGAATGAACTCCAACTGTAAGCTCTTTAGCATAATCTGCTACTACTTTCCCCGCAATATCACAAACACTTACAGTTACATAATCGCTTTGACTTACATAAAATTCAATACTCGTTGAATTACCAAAAGGATTTGGATAACAGGAAATAGTATTACGAGCTAACTTCTCAAACTCTTCTACACCTGTTACAATCTCTCCTGTTGTTAAATTTAAGGAACTGCCACTTGTCACTTCAATACTTGTGCAGTTAGACAAGTTTACTACTTCTACGGTGGTTACTTCGATGGCTTCGCCTGTACTTCGAAATCAATTATTATTTGTCCAAATCCTGTAATGGACAACATAATAAATACTAAAAAAAGATTTAATTTTTTCATAAAAAATTAAAATTAAAAGTGAATAATATGTGCAATATCGCACGGTAATCTAATGTGTGTACCCGAATATGTAATTCCAAACACACACATGCAAAGGTAGAGTTAAATTTCCAGAAAAAAAAATTTTGATTTATTTTTAATACTTTAAGTCTTGATACAATTAGACAGTGGGTTGTAAAAGGTGAAGGCAAGTGCGTTGTCCATGATGTCAAGTCTGAAGTATGTCTGTAAACATGATTTGTTCTGACGTACAGAAACTACATAGTGAGGCATATTAAAATGGATGTAACTCCCACATCATAGCTAAGTCCGTAACCTGTTAATAATTATACCTTCTCATTACCACTGTAAAGTAGTGTTACAGGTAACATTCTTTTATGTTAGAACAAAGCAAAACAGTTGCAGTGAGCTATGTTTGCTCATGTTTAACGAACCGCCAAGTATGAGAACTGTACGCTTGGTGGTGTGAGAGGTGTACTAACTACTATAAAGTAAGCTGCCTACTCGATTGTGTGTTTTCTTTTTGTCGTCAAGCTCTTCTTCATTCATGTTTCCAATTATTGCAATTGTTTTAAAATACTGCTCAGAGTTGTCAAAATACAAAATTCCGTACAAAAAAAAATGCCCTAAATTTCCATTGTTTTTTATTTCTAAAATTTAAAACTATAGCCTATAGAGGGGATAATAGGGAAGAGTGATTGTTGGTAGAGTTTGTATGAATTGTTTTCTGATTTTAAAAATACATAATATGGATTTTTTCTGTTATACACATTATAAATCCCTATGCTTAATATTCCCAAACCATTAGATTTCTGTTTTGTAAAATTAAGACCAAGGTCTAATCTATGATATGAGGGTAGTCTAAAAGTATTTTTTCCATTATAAATATGTGCTTCATCAAAAATGAACATTGTTTGATTATTATTAAAATAATCAAAATTCATTAAATTATATTTAGACAGGGCAAGTGTCATTAGGTTTCCAGTAGAATATACCCAAACGATAGACAATGAAATTCTTTTGCCAAATTTCTGATTAAAAACAATTGAAAAATCATGTCTTCTATCATATTTATATAAGTATGGTTTACCTTCATTAATAGATTCAAATTCTCTTTGACTTTTTGAAATATAATACGAAATCCACCCTGTTGTATTACCTTTTTTTTTATTTATTAATATTTCTGCACCATAACTTTTGCCAGTTCCATTTGTTTCTATTTTTTCTTGCCAATCGGTAGAGCTTCCAAATAAAATTGCACCCTCTTTGTATGTTATAAGGTTATTAAAGGTTTTGTAAAATGTTTCAACACTTATTTCTACTTCTCTTTTTTTGAAATATTTGACTATAGAAGACGAATATAAGTTTGAATTTTGAGGTTTTATTTTTTTTGTTGAAGGCACCCATAAATCTGTTGGCAGACCTGCTCCTGTATTAGAAAGAAGATGAACATATTGTGTCATTCTTGAATATGAGAATTTAACTGAAGTGTTTTTTGCTATTTTTATATTACTAATAAAACGAGGTTGAAATGAATAAAATGACTGATTTTTAATATGGTATGATGAAAAATGAATTCCAATATTAAAAAAGAACAATTTATTTAACTTTATTTCATCTTCGCAGTATATAAAATTTTCTATTGCATAAATATTATCGGCTTTAATAATTGTATCATTTTTACCATTAGTTTCATTAACTTGCTTGCTTTCAGAAATAGTTGGCTTAAAAGTGTGAAAAAATGATGATGTCCCAAATTTTATTTTATTTATATTATTAGGATAATAATCAGAGTCAATTTTTATAATATAATCATTAACACTTGAAGAAAAAGAATAAAAGTTATTTAAAATAAGGTCATTATTACTTTTATTGTAGGTAGAGAAATCAAACTCTGTCAAATATTTAAAACGAGTATGTGCAAAAGTTAAATTGCTATATAATTTTGAATTAAATTTGTGATTCATTCTTAGGCTCAATAACATATTACCCCATTTTATTTTATCTTTCCTTTTATAGCTAACTTGATTATCTTCATATACATCATTGAATTTAATCTTGTCATTACCTGTATAAAAGCTAAAAAAAAATTGATTTTTTTCAGAGAATTTATGATTAAATTTAGAATAAATATCATAAAAATTATAGTTTACTGTATTATTAGTATTTTGAATTTTATATAACAAACCAGCAAATAAATCTATATTGCTTCTTCTAACAGAAAAAATAAATGATGATCTATCTTTTTTCAAAGGACCTTCAATTAGTAATTTTGTAGATAAAAGCCCTATTGATATTGACTTATGCATTTTATGTTTATTACCATCATTCATTCTAATATCAATTACTGATGATATTCGACCTCCATACCTTGCAGGAAAACCTCCCTTTATAAGTTTAGTGCTTTTAATAATATCAGTATCGAAAACGGAGAAAAAACCACCAAGATGATTAAGATAGTAGAGTGGAATATCGTCAAGAAGTACTAGGTTTTGATCTGGGCTACCTCCTCTTATATATAAACCTGTTGTTCCTTCTCGTCCACTTTGAACACCTGGCAGTAATTGATATACTTTCATAATATCCTTTTCTCCCGTTAAACTTGGCATCATTTTTATCTGCTCAATATCTATCTGATGTGTTCCTACTTCTACTTTGTTCCATCTGTTATTTCTATTTTCAGCAACAATATTGATTTCTTCAATTTCATTACTTTGTTCTAACATAATTTTTATCTCCAAATTAGAAGTTAGCTCATAATTAAACTTTTGGGTTTTGTATCCTATATATGAAACATATAGTTCAATTTTTTGATTGGCTTGAAAAGAAATGCTATAAAACCCAAAATTATTTGAGCTTTCACCAGTTTGAGTGTTTTTTTCGTATATATTTGCTCCTATTAATCTCTCTCCTGTTTGTTGATTTTCAATATATCCACTAATAGTATATATTTGAGAAAAAACAATTGAGGGTATAAAAAAAACAATAAAAAAAAATGCTGAACTTTTTTTCATTTTAATTTGTGAAAGTTATTTTTTTACAATCTTGATTATATCCTACAAAAATGCCATAACCATTATCAATATTTGAATATGCCTCAATAGGTTCTCCCTTAAAAAGCATACCGAGAAGATCATCAGCAACAGTCTGATTATATGAATGTCTATTCCAAAATTTACGATACAAGTAATACGAGTGACTTATAGAACGAAGCATTACATAGTATTCCATATCTGGCACATAAATTCCTGGTGCCGACATTTGATAACCTGAGGAAAACTTAACTTTTATTTCAAATTCCTCTCCGTTAAATAAAATATCTGAAAAGAATAAACTTGTTGGAAGATAATCTTGATTTCCCTCATTAATTATTGTTGTACTTGTAGTCTGAAATTCAGTTATGTAATTTTCTGGATTTTCTTCATTTCCACTAAAAATAATTATTTCGTAATAATTTGAAGCATTTTCTATGTCATCAAATTTTATAGTAGCTTCATAAAAAGGTGTTCCATAATCATCAAAACCTGATGGCAAAAAGAATGTAGCATCTTTAATTAAAATTTTTTCAGGAATTGTATCTATTGCAGTGTTATTTTCAAAATTTGGTTCTGTAACAATAATTTTATATTGTCTATATATTAAAGGAATGTAATTAGTTGAATAAATTCCATTAGATGAATATTTTAAAGTCGCAATATATATATTGTTTTCATACAGATCTATTTTTGGATTTATTTGAAAAGTATTTGTGTCTAATATTGATGTTGTTGTACTAACATAAACAGAAATATTAGTATCAGGTGAAAGAATAGAATTAATTACTAGTTTCCTTTTGTTATCATCAATATCTAATGGGAGTATTTTAGTGCAAGAAGTTATTAGCAATAAACTAAAATAAAGTATTTTTTTCATAAATTTAAGTTTTTATACTCAATGCCTTATTATCAAACATATACTAAAGCCACATAAATGATTGTTTTATATTAATTTAAAACTTAAATTGTGAGTTAAAGAGAATACATTGAATTTTATCATTTTTAGAATAATTTAGGTTAGGCATATCAAAATAAATAATTAACCATTTAAACTTGTTCTTTTGAATTTTATCTTCTTCAAAAAATAAGCAAATATCTTGATATTAGTATATTTATTGAATTGGTAAAAATAAAAATAACATCGCTTAAATTGGTTAATTA
>JAOZTW010000131.1 GCA_029938985.1 Bacteroidales bacterium
TTCCCGATTTAGAAGAAATAAAAGTAGAAGAAGCACAATTAGAAGAATTTGATATTAATAATATTCAATTAGAAGTTTTACTTTTTCAAACAGGTTACTTAACTATAAAAGAAGTAAAAGAAATTGGTATAAAAACTTATTATACTCTAAAAATACCTAATCTTGAAGTTCAGTTTGGTTTTAACAACTATTTGATGAACTATTTTTATGCCGCTATGGTAGGTTCTTATGAACGAACAGGTTTGTCGGAAGCACTTTATTATGCCATAGCAGATAAAAAACCACAAGATTTAGAAAAAGCATTTCATACATTATTTTCAGGTATTTCACACGATTGGTTCAGAAATAACAATATTGCGGAATACGAAGGTTTTTATTGCTCAATGTTTTACGTGTTTTTTGCTTCGCAAGGCTTCAACATTAAAAACGAAGACACTACAAACAAAGGTAGAATAGATTTTACGGTAACAACCAAAGAGGCTATCTTTATTTTTGAAATAAAAATGAAACGCATAAAACAAAACGCACTTGTTCAAATAAAACATAAAAAATACCACGAAAAATATCTATCAGAAGAAAAAAATATTTATTTAATAGGTATAGAATTTGACGAAAAAGCGAAAAATGTTTCCGATTTTGAATGCGAAAAACTGAAAATTAATGTTAAATAAATACAAAATAACATATAAACAACATTACCAATGACAATTAGAATTAAATATAGCATGAAATCGCTTGCCAACATTTTTTTTAGAATATTGGCAAAATTAAAAACAATTTTTATAAATCGTCCACATAAAAATTGGCAAAAATATCCAGTTATAATAAATAATTTTAATAGGTTAAATTACTTGCAACAACAAATTTCTTGGCTTGAAAAAGCGGGAATGAAAAATATTTTTATTATAGATAATAATTCTACCTATCCGCCACTTTTGGAATTTTATAAAAATAATAGATACACAATATTTAGAATTGATAAAAATGTGGGACATCTTGCTCTTTGGAAAACACACATATACAAATGGTTTGAGAATGCTTATTATATTTATACTGACCCAGACATAATCCCCATAAAAGAATGCCCAAGTGATGCCGTTAATTATTTTAGAGAAGTTTTAGAACGGTATCCTAAAATTGGAAAAGTAGGTTTTGCATTAAAAATTGATGACCTCCCAGACTTTTATCCGTTAAAACAAAAAGTAATTGAATGGGAAAAGAAATTTTGGGAAAAAGAAATAGAGCAGGATTTGTATAATTCAATAATTGATACTACATTTGCACTCTATCGTGCAAACACCAAAGGCGACCATACGCTACCAGCCTTGCGAACAGGAGGTAGGTATGTAGCAAGACATTTGTCGTGGTATATAAACTACAATAATTTGAGTGAAGAAGATAAATTTTATGCAGAATCAGCATCAAATTCAAGTTCTTGGAATCAGGAACAGAACGATGAAGGTAGCAGATATTAACATTAATTTTAATAAATAAAAGATGAGATTTTTAAATTTTTTGAATAAGATTATTACATATTCCATCAGAAAAGCAAAAGCAATTCAGTACTACATAAATTTAAAACAAGAAAAAAAAAAGTGGGATAAATATTTTAAAACGGAAAAAGAAATTTGCTATAAACTTGAAAATAATTGTAAATTGTTTTTAGAACGAAATAACCGATTAACTGAGTTTATTATTTTTAAAAAATTTGAAGCAAACGAACTCAAATTTATAGAATTATTTCTTAACAAAGGCGATATCTTTCTTGATATTGGTGCAAATATAGGATTACATAGCTTGTACGCAGCTAAAAAAGTAGGAGAAGATGGTACTGTTTATTCTTTTGAACCAACTCCAACAACATTCACTAAATTAAAAAAGAATATAAAAATCAATAATTTTGATAATGTCAAATTGTTGAATTTTGGCTTCTCCGACACAAAAAAACAATTGTTCATTAACACCTCAAACACTTACAACGCTTGGAATACATTTGCTGACCCAAAAAAAACTATTAGTCCTCAAATGTTTAATAACAAAGTATCGGTAGATGTTGAAAAATTGGATACTTGGTTAGAAAATCAAAAAATAAAAATAGCAGAAATTTCGTTAATAAAAATTGATGTTGAAGGTTGGGAAAAATTTGTATTATTAGGTGCCAAAAAAATATTATCTTCTAAAAATGCTCCAGTTATTCTAATTGAATTTGATGAAAACAATACATGGGCAGCAGGATATTCATGTCATGAATTATACGATTTGTTAAATAGTTTTGGATATAAACTTTATACTTTTGATTTGAAAAATATGGAATTTCAATTAGAGCCAAAACAATTACACTATCCTTCACAAAATTTAATAGCTATTAAAAATTATAATTTAAGTATAAACAAATTGAAATATGAAAAAAAATAAATAGTTAGTAATTGTTAATTTCATACTATTTAGGTAATTGTATTATTATAAGTTATTTTAGAATACTTTTTATAATAAGTTAAATTAATTTTATACATCACAGATATTCAGCACAAAATGAGAACAAAAAATTTTATAAAAAAAATAATCCCCAAGAAGTTTTTTCTAATATTGAAAAAGACAAAATATTATCAAAATTATTTAAATTTTGGTAAGTTTATAAAACCTAAAAATTTAATTTGGTTATTTACAGACCGAGGATTTGGTTCTGAAATATTATTGTTACTTGCAGGTATTTTGTACACAGAAAAACATAATATGAATTTCAAATTATGTTCTGTTCACAGCAATATAACCAAACAAAACGGTTGGACAGATTATTTTAATCCGTTTTGCGAAGAAATTAATGCAGATTTTTTGAAAATTAATTTTTATTTTTGGCAATCAGACGATAACACGCAAATGAAAAAACAAAAATATAACAAAATAGCAAGTTCACATCTGGGAAAATCAAATATTTACACACACGATATTTGGTTTAAAATATACAACAACAATTTTTTTAATCAAAAATATAATTCTCAAAAATATAATCTCAATAACACAAATGCCATTGAAGCATTATCCAAAGTTATAAAAAAAATATGGAAATACAATCCAGAAATTGATAATTATATAAAAAAAAATATTAATACATTTGAATTTAAAGATAAAGAATATATTGTATTTCATATAAGAAGAGGCGATAAAATTCAAGGAGCATCAAAAGAAGTTGATATTGTTCATGCTTCAAGTTTTGTAGAATTATACACAAATAAACTCTCGCAATATAAAAATATATTTGTAATAACTGACGATTACAAAGCTTATGAAGAATTAGTAACTAAATTGCCTAATAGCATAATAAAGACTTTTTGTAATAAAGATGAGGCAGGGTATGTAAATGCGGATTTTTCAAATTTGGATAAAAATATTAGATTTAATAAGATTAAAAATTTATTACTTCAAATTGAAATTAGCAAAAATTCTAATTATTTTGTAGGAACTTATAGCACAAATTTAAGTAAAATAATTAATATTTATAGAGAAAATATAAATTGTATAGGTATTGATTGGGAATTTAAAATAATAGATTATTAATTTTTATGAAAACAATAAAACAAATATTACACAAACTGGTATTTTTCAATTCAATAAGAAAAATAAAACAGCAGGATAAGGTTGACTTAAAAAATTGGCTTAGAAATGGCTTAAAACTACCGCCACCAGAAATTATAAAACATAACATAATTTTAAAATATGCCAAAAAAGAAAAAATACACACTTTTATTGCTAACAAAAAATATATTAATTCAAGAGAGATAATTCTAAAGCTAAATTTTGAGAATATCGTAAAATGTGATAATTATCAAAGTATTATAGAAAAGAATTATTTAATTAAAAACAATTCAATTATTTGGATAAATTCGGAAGAACTTTTACAATTTAAAACAAAAAAAGAAATAGTAATTCAAATAAAAAAAATAATAAAATCGGCAACACAAACAAATCACAACCACGTTATGTTGTGGGATAATGCACACTTGTTTTTGAAAAATTCAAATTTTCCTAACGTTCAAGAATTTAAAATTTTCTTTTTACAAGAACGTCCATTTTATAACGCCATGAAAACAGAAAATAATATTTTTGTTATGGCTCCAAAACTTTAATTAATATGAATAAAAAAGAAAAAATAAAAGTTTTTTTTACAGATTTTTGGGAAGATTTTGATAAGCAAAATAATGAATTTGTAGAAGCATTAAAACCTAATTTTGATATTGAAATATCTTCTAATAAGCCAGACATTATTTTTTACTCATGGTTGGGAGATAACTATAAATATTTTAATTGTCTCAGAATTTATTACACTCCCGAAAATTTAAAACCGAAATATAGAGAATGCGATTATTCGCTATCTTTTGAGCTGTGGAACGACCCCAGAAATTTGAGACTCCCTAATTATTTATTATACAATATTAAAGCTCAAGACCTTGTGAAAAATAATTTTGATGCGGAGAAAATTATTGCGTCAAAAACTGATTTTTGCAGTTTCTTAATTACCAACCAAAATTCAACCAAACGAGTTAATTTTTTCAAAAAATTAAGTAAATACAAAAAAGTAGATTCCGGTGGCAGAGCTTTAAACAACATTGGTCGTTCTGTTGGTAACAAAATGGAGTTCATTAAAAAATATAAATTTAATATAGCTTTTGAAAATTGCAAATCGGTAGGCTACACTACAGAAAAAATAGTAGAAGCTATGTATGCAAATACAATTCCTATATACTGGGGTAATCCAAAAATTAATTCGGAATTTAATACTAAAAGTTTTTTCAATTTTGATGATTATAATTCAGAAGACGATTTGATTGAAGATATTATAGAGCATGATAAAAAACCAGAGAAATATATAGAGAAATTTTTGCAACCCTGGTTTATAAACAATATTCCAAACGAATATTTTGACGAACTAAGATTAACAAATTTTTTGACTGATATACTTAAAAATAGAAAAAATTACAAACCAATAGCACAAAACAAATTCAAACAAAAAATATATTATCCGCTTGGATACTATATAAATACTTTAAAATCAAAATTCAAAAAGTAGAAATAATATGTTTAACAGATTAGAAAAATATTTCAACACAGCAGGACCTTGTAACGAAAAAAAACATTATATAGTACCGATATTAGAAAGGAATAAAGATATAATCCGACTTATAAATCAAGAGCAGTATTTTGTAATACATGCAGCAAGGCAAACAGGTAAGACTACTTTAATTTCAAAATATGTAGATTACATAAACAAAAACAAAAATTATTACGCCCTTTATTGTTCGCTTGAAACAGTACAAGTTTATACCGAAGCAAAAGAAGGAATAATACAAATTATTGATAATATAAAATCGGCAATAAAATATTCTAATATACCATATAAAGAAACTTTTGCAGAAAATATAGATAAAAATCGGACAACAATTATAATAAAAGAATCATTAACCGATTTTTGCCAAAAATTAGACAAGCCTTTAATCATATTTTTTGATGAAATAGATGGTTTAGAAAACGGAACATTGATAACTTTTTTAAGACAACTACGAAATGGATATGTAACACGTCACAATATTCCATTTCCACAAAGCATAGCTCTGGTAGGAATGCGAGATATAAGAGATTATAAATCAAAACTTAGAGAAGGCAGACAAACACTTGGTTCTAAAAGCCCTTTTAATATAATTCAAAAATCTTTTACATTAGATAATTTTACAAAAGAAGAAATAAGCCATTTATACAAACAACATACAGAAGCTACTGGACAAGTTTTTGAACCGCAAGTAATTGATTTTATTTATAATCAATCCAGTGGACAACCTTGGCTTGTGAATGCAATAGCTAAAGAAGTTATAGAAGAGGTTTTGAAAAATGATTATTCTAAACATATAACAAAAGAACTCGTAAAACAAGCTATTCAAAATATTATCTTGCGAAGAGACACACACATCGACAGTCTTCTATATAGGTTAAAAGAAGAACGAGTTAAAGAAGTTATCGAACCTTTAATTATTACTACCGAAAATAATGATAGATTAAATTTTTCGAGCGATAATTTACAATACTGTAAAGACCTTGGACTTATTATAGAAAAGAATAAAACGTTGCAACCAGCAAATCCTATTTATGCCGAAGTTATTATCAGAACATTATCATACAACTCTCAATTTGAACTTCAAAGTAGGATTAAAAACAAATGGATAGATAAAAATAATAAAATTGATATGGACGGCTTGCTGAAAGCCTTCCAAGTATTTTGGCGAGAAAATAGCGATATCTGGATAGAAAAATACCAATACAAAGAAGCGGCACCACATCTAATAATGCAAGCTTTTTTGCAAAGAATAATAAACAGTGCTGGCGAAATATTAAGAGAATATGCTTACGGCACAAGACGTATAGATTTATGTGTAGTTTTTGCAGAACACAAATACCCCATAGAACTGAAAATAAACTACGGTAAAAAAACAATTTCTGATGGTTTAGAACAGCTGTCTGAATACATGGACGGTTTTGGCGAAAAAATTGGCTGGCTTGTAGTTTTTGACCGCCAAAAAAATAGTACTTGGGACGAAAAAATATACTGGAAAACAGAAAAATATAATAACAAAATTATTAATATTGTGGGATGTTAAACAAAATGAATTACAAAATAGTAAACAAAACAAATAGAGTAATTAATATATCAATACTTGTTTTACTAATAATATTTATATTAATAAGTATTGTTATAGCAATGACACAAACACCAGTAGCAGAAGATATGTCGTTTAAGAAATTTATAAATGATAATAATTTATTAGAATTTTATAAATATCACTATCTAAATGATGACGGAAGATTTATTAGTATTTTTTTAATGCCAGTTATTATATACAATAAATTTACATATTTAATATTTGGAATAATTAATGCTATCGTTTTTTTTATAGAAATTTATTTAATTAACAAAATTGTATTAGGACGCAAGCCTTTAATTTTTACCAAAGATAAATTACTTTTTGTTATTACAATAGTATTTATTTGGTATTTTTTACCTGTTCTGGAAGATGTTTCGGCATGGGGACAGTGTATTAATTGGAGAACTGCTTCGGTCGGATATTTATATCCTACTTTATTTATGTTGCTGTTTATTCAACCGTTTATAAATTTATTGAAAAATGAAAAGCAATTTTTTTATTTTAAAAACAGAATATTAAATAGCCTCAGTATTTTTATTTTAGGTTTTGTTAGTGCTGCTTCAAATCAGCAAATTTTTACGGGACTATTTATTGTGCTTTTTTTTGTAATATTATTTTTAAAAATATATAAAAAAAGAAAAATATCATTATTTTTAATAACAGGCATAATAGGTTTTATAATTGGTGGTATCTTTATTGCGGTTGCACCTGCTAATTTCACGGGAGCTCGTGGTGTTGATAAAATACCTAATTTTTCAATAATAAATAATTTAGAACATTATTTTCTTTATTTAAAATACTTTTTTATTTCACTAAAAGATTTACTATTTATTGCAATATTTTTCTTAATTTATAAAACACATAGTATTTACCAAAAAGATAAAAAAATAAATTATTCAGTAACTATTTTCTTTTTATTACTAACATTTGCATCTACTTTTGTCTTTATTATTATTCCACAAATGTACTTCCGAACATTTTGGTATCCTGTAATATTTTTATGTATTTCTGTTTTTAGTATTATTGATTACAATTCGTCTTTTTATAAAAAAATTAATAAAAATTTAATAACAAATATTTTTCTTTTATTTTTATTAATATTTATTTTAAAAGATTCTGCTATTGGAATAATAAATAATTATTCTCTTCAAAAACAAGTAGCAGAACGAGAAAATATTATTAGACAGGCAAAAACGAACAACAAAAAAACGGTAAAAATAAGACAATTAGAATTAGTAAACCATTCCAGAACTACATTTTTAAGCGATGAAAAGGTTTGGCTTTTATATTATTACGATTTAGACTCAATAGTTTTTATTAATTCAAATGAGAATAAAAAAAATGATTAATTCAATATTTTAATTATGAAAAAAAATATCTTAGTAACAGGTGCAGCAGGATTTATTGGAGCACATTTAATACGTGATTTATATAAATTAAATTTATTTAATATCGTAGCCTTAGATGATTTGTCTGGCGGATTTAAAGATAATATTCCAGAAGATATTGAATTTATTGAATGTTCTATAAATGACATAAAACTAATTGAATATTTGTTTACAAAATATAAATTTCAATATGTATTTCATTTAGCAGCTTATGCCGCAGAAGGACTGAGTCATTTTATTAGACGATTTAATTATCAAAATAATTTAATTGGAAGCATAAATTTAATAAATGAATCAATAAGAAACAATGTTGAGTGTTTTGTCTTCACGAGTTCTATAGCTGTTTATGGAAAAAATCAAGTTCCTATGACAGAAGAAATGCAACCAAAGCCCGAAGACCCTTATGGAATCGCAAAATATGCAGTAGAATTAGATTTGAAAAACGCAAAAGAACTTTTTGGATTAAACAGTATTATTTACCGTCCCCATAATGTATATGGAGAGTTTCAAAATATTGGTGATAAATATAGGAATGTTGTTGGTATTTTTATGAATCAAATTTTAAACAACAAAAATCTTTCTGTTTTTGGAGATGGCGAACAACAAAGAGCATTTAGTTATGTTGGCGACATCACACCAATTATTGCAAATTCTGTTTTGAATAAAAATTGTTATAATCAGATTTTTAATATT
The DNA here is from genome assembly GCA_029938985.1 of Bacteroidales bacterium. Lineage (GTDB taxonomy): Bacteria > Bacteroidota > Bacteroidia > Bacteroidales > JAOZQN01 > JAOZQN01. The sequence continues at coordinate 8,771 of JAOZTW010000131.1, forward strand.
GGAGCCGACAAACCTTTTACCGTAAATGAACTCGCAAAAGAAGTAATTCTTTGCATGGAAAAAAATAATACAGTAATAGATTATTTGCCAGCTCGCAATGAAGTTAAAATTGCATATAGCGACCATTCTAAGATTAAAAATTATTTTGGAGAATATAAAACAACTACTTTACAGGAAGGTTTGTCCAAAATGGCAAACTGGGTTTATAAAGTAGGAGCCAGAAAAAGTAAAAAATTTGAAAATATTGAAATTTTAAAAAACCTGCCAAAAGCTTGGCTTAAATAAATGAAAAAAAAAAAAGTTAGTATTTTTGTAAGCGACCTATCTCAAAATCCTATAGTTAGGGCTTTTCCTATTGCTAAAGCTATTGAGAAATTGGGTTATGATGTTGAAATTTTAGGTTTTACAGTAAATTCGGATAAAATTTACGAACCTTATAAAGATATATTTGAATATAAAACAATAAAAAGCTACTTAGATATACGTTGGTTTATTATAAACGCTTTCAAATTATCTAAAATGGCAACTGGCGATATTGTTTATTCGTTCAAACCCTTATGGTCCACATTTTTTCCAGCAATTTTATACAGCAAATTTGGGCTAAAAAAACGACTTATTCTTGACGCAGAAGACAATGAATTATGGGAAATAAATATAAAAAATGGTTTTAAAAGTTTTTTTAAAGCTACAGGATATCCTTACAATCCTATTTATAATAAATTACTACACCCCGCAACATGGTTTGTTAAACGAAAAACAGTGGTGTGTAAATCATTACAAAAAAGATACGGTGGAAAAATAGTTTTACACGGTCCGAGTGCAGAAAAATTTAATCATAGAAATTACGATTCTGTTGAGAGTTTAAAAACAAAATATAATTTGCCAATGGATAAAAAATTTGTTCTTTTTGCTGGAAGACCAGTATTTTACAACGGAGTAAAAAATATTGTAAACGCACTTAAACATAAAGAAGCCAAAAATTGGAATTTCGTTATTGCAGGAAATCCTACTCATGATGACTTTAAATTTGCAAAAAAAGAATTAAAAAAACGCTGTCATTTGCTTGGTTTAATTCCTAATAAAAATATGCCAGAAATTTTAAAGATGGTAGATGTTGTACCTATTATTCAAACAAAAAATCCAGCTACCGATATGCAAATTCCAGCAAAACTTCTTGAAGCCATGAGTATGGAAAAAATAATAATCTCTACAAATGTTACAGACATTCCTGAGTTATTGGGCGTAAATTCTTCTAAAAAAAGAGGTTTGATTGTAGAAAATGATTATCAATTAGCTTGTGAACTGAAAAATATTGAAGAAGAAAAATATAATAAAGACTTATTGGGACAAAATGCAAGAGTCTTTTTTCTCGAAAATTCAAGTATTGAAATAATTGCAGAACAAATCAAAGAATTTTTTTGAAAAATAAAA
>JAOZTW010000132.1 GCA_029938985.1 Bacteroidales bacterium
GAGGGAGGAGGCTCACCTACAATAAATGGATTTACTCTTACAAATGGTACTGGACAACTCGGTTTACCGTCAACCACAACTTTACATGCTCCAAGTTCAGGGTATTATGGTGGTGGAATTCTTATATACCAATCAAATCCCACTTTATCAAATATTATTGTAGATAACAACACGCTGTCTATTAACAATAATCATGGAGGAAGTGGAGCAGGAATTTATATTGGAAATTTTTCAACAGTAGTAATAAATGGACCAAATACTGAGATAAAAAATAACACTTCAACTACATATAGAGGGGGAGCTATTTGTGTAGATGATTCTGATTTGACACTAAATGGTACAGTTGCAAACGGTATAAAAATAGAAAATAATGCAGCAGGAAATTATGGTGGTGGAATTGGTGTGTATAATTCTACTACAGATTTTAACGATGTTTTAATTAATGGCAATTCATTAGATGGCGTAAATCAACATGGTGTTGGTATTTATTATCATAATTATACTTTAAAAAGTGAAACAAATGTTACGGATAATGACGGTACAGAAATAAAACCATAGAATAAAATTGAATATGTTTCAAAAGTATAAATGTGAAATTTTTTATACTTTTGAATTTTTTTTTAATAAAATAAAAAGAATTATTAAAAAAGATAATATAAAATAATAAATTTGAAAATCTTCTAAAAAGGATACCTTATATATAAGGTGTCAATTTGTGTTTATTCTTTAATAAGAATATAGAATTTTTGAAATAATTTTAACAAATATCCATTTTTTAATAAAAAATTAATAATTAAAATATTTTAAATATATTTTTAATGCAACCTTTTTTTTTATTAATTTGTCTTCTTAAAAAACAATTATATCAAAAATTAGATTAAAAATATACTAAAAATCAATAAATAGAGTTAAAAATACTATACAATAAACATTAAAAAAACATAAAAAAATAATAATAAGTATTTGATTTAGTGATAATTCAATTGCTTTAAGCAACGTTCAAAGCTTGTAACAGGATAGTTATATTGTTTTGAAATTTTGTTGTATATATACAATAAGTAAAGAGTTTGAAAAAGCATATTCAATATGTTGATTATGAATAATATACTTTATTTTTATTATGAAATAATTACTTTAAACTCAAAAAATAAATTCAATAATAAATTACCTAATAACCCAACATATTAACAAATAAAATAAAAAGCTGTGGAAAATTTAAAAATTAAAAAGGCAACAAGAGCAACTTTTTTGTTCTTAACATTATTATTTATTACTGTTCAGTATGGTTATTCACAATGTGAAATAACCAGTCCTGCTGATTTTACAGAGGTTTGTGAAACTGCTATATTAAGTGCAAATAAACCAGGTCCAGACGATGGTCTTTGGACAACAACAGGTGGAGCAACCATAACACCAGATGATGCCAATATCACCACTGTTGATAATCTTGATTATGGAGCAAATTATTTTATTTGGACAACAAGTCCTTCAAATTGTTCAAGTGCAATCACAATTATTAATGGAACTGTGGAAGCAGATGCAGGACCAGATATGCCTGAAGCTTGTGACGAAATAACCATGAATGCCTCAAATCCATCTCCTGGTTATGGCTATTGGACTTCCAATTCTGGACAGGTAGTTTTTGATGATATATCAAGTGCCACAGCTACTATTACCAACCTACCAACTGGTGATACCGAATTTATTTGGCATGTTGTTAATAACGGTTGTCGCTCTATCAGCACAATGTCTGTTACTAATAATACACCAGATCCTGTTGATGCAGGAAATGACGATATCGCTTGTAGAGGTGATAGCATTCAATTAAATGGAACAGTACCTCCAAGCGGTTACACAGGTCGTTGGGAAGTAATTGATGGTTCTGGTAATTTTGTTGAACAATCATTATACAATACTTGGGTAACAGGGTTAGATCCAATTGTTAATAATGCTTTTAGATGGATAGTTGAAAATGAATTTTGTTCAAATTCAGATATTGTAGAAATTCAAAATAATTCTATAGATGTAACAGATTATACTAATCCAGGACCATATTGTCCAGATATTGGTTATTTATCTGTACATACCCCACCAGACGGAATAACAGGAACATGGACTCCAGTATCTTCAACAGGTATAATTGTTGACCCAAGTTCTAATAATACATCTGTAACAGGTTTAAATTTTAATGCAAATACTTTTAAATGGGTTGTTGTAAATGGAGCTTGTGCTGATTCTGTTGAAGTAACAATTTTTGCATATCCTATTGATGCAATAGCAACAGCAAGTGCAACAGAAGTTTGTACTGATTATGTAGATTTATATGCAAATGATCTTTCGGCTGATGGAATTACAGGAGAGTGGTCTGTTGGACTTGGAGGAGCAACAGTAGATGATATTTTCTCGGCTACAACTTTTGCTACTGGATTAAATAGAACAACTGTAAATACATTTATTTGGACTGTAACAAGTCCAACTGGTTGTACCGATTTTGTTATGTTTGATGTTTATTACAATGAACCATCTGCTGCTATAATTACAACGGCCGACGCAATAATCTGTGAAGACGAATATCAATTAAATGCAAGTGTGCCTACTTATGGAGATGGATACTGGGAAGCTCCAGCAGCTCCTGGTGTAGTTTATACGCCAGACAATACAACCAGTAATGTTGTTGTTTCAAATTTGCCAAATAGTAATACAATGTTTATTTGGCACGTAGGAAATGGAATGTGTCCAGAAAACACCGACACAGTTTATATAGACAATGTAACACCACCAGTAATTGATGCAGGAGATCCTTATATAGATTCTTGTAGCAATTTTGTAGAATTGGCAGGTAGCACGCTACCATCTAATTTTACAGGAGAATGGGAAATTGCTCTTGGTGATGGAGATTTTGATGATATAAATATTCCAGACCCAGAAGTATCAAATATTACTGCTTATTATAATGAGTATATTTGGACTATCACTTATGGTAGTTGTACTGCTTCTGATACAGCACATGTTTATAATCTTGGCGTTTTGGCTAACATCATAGATAATAGTCCTAAAATTACTTGTTATGATTCGGTGGATGTACAAGCAACAGATCCTGCTTCTCAATACATTCCTGCAACTGCTGATTATCCTGAATATATAGCAACAGGAATTTGGGAACGATTAGGTCCTTGTGGAGACATAAATGAACCTGATATATTTTCTACAAGAATATATGATTTGTGTTTGGGAAACAACAAATTCAAATGGACAGTTACAAATGGTGTGTGTTCGGATATTCAAGAAATAACAATTACAAATAACCAACCAAGCACTCCTTTTGCTGGTTTGGATACAATTATTTGTAGTGATGTTTTAGATAATCTTCCTGGAAATGACCCAGTACGTGGTACTGGAGTTTGGTCCGTTTTATCTGGTGATGCAATTGTAACAAATCCTACTTTATTTAATAGTGAAGTAACCAACCTTGACAGATGGTGTGCTCCTTGGACTCCTGATTGGTGGAATTCCGTTGAAACAGCAAATACCTTTGAATGGGAAGTAACATACAATGGTTGTACTTTAACTGACCAAATAAGAGTATTAAATGGTGTTCCTGGAAATATTAATGCTGGTCTTGATACTACTGTTTGTGATAATGTTGTTAATCTTGATGCTTTGGACGAAGGGTCATGTGCACAAGATCATTGGTGGGAAGCAATACCTCCAACAGGAGTAGAATTTTACGACCCATTTGATGGTTCTGTTGATAACACTGATTTCAATGCTCATGTAGATCCTATACAAAATGGAATGACTTCATTTGTTTGGCACAAATTAAATACTTTTGCAATGGACGGTTGGACGCTTGAATGTAAATTGACAGACACAGTAGAAATAACAAGTCTTGGGCAAGAAGAAGATGTACAGGCAGGTCAAAATAATGCCGTTTGTGACTCTTCATATATATTAAATGCAACTTCGCCAGATGCTGTATTTGATGACCCACCAGGATTTTATGATATTACTGGTGATTGGATGGTTATTCATGGTGGTGGTGAATTTGAAGATGAATCAGATCATAATACTACTGTTAATCACATGAATTATTATACAAATATTTATCGTTGGACTTTAACAAACCATACTCTCGGTTGTGTAATGAGCGACGACGTTTATATTCACAATGGTTTACCATCGGGAGCCGAAACAGGACCAGATAGAACTGTTTGCGATGATTACACTGTTATATCTGCAAACGTACCAGATAGATCTGATTATGAGTGGTGGCAAGTTCATGCTGGAGGCGGAACTATCACAGGCGAAACTTGTGCCGATTTCTTTTGTATTGCTCAAATAGATAATATGACATCAGGAGAAAATGTATTTGTGTGGCATGTTGTCGAAGAATATAGAGGTCCAATAGTGCCATATACCACAGCAAACCCTCTTGTCTGTGAATTGACTGACACTATAACAATTACAAATAATATGGTAACAGCTTCGGCTGGTGCAGACCAATACAAATGTGCTGACTCTGTAAAATTATATGGTACCGAAGAACCAGGAGCAACGTCTTATTGGCTTGGTTCTACTGGTAGTTTTGCTTCAACAGGCGGTTTAACAAGTACTTTGTATAATGATATATTTAGAGGACTAACAACTGGTAGAAATACCTTTACTTGGAATGTAACAAATGCTGATTGTAGTGATTCTGATATTGTTACTGTTTGGAATAACCTACCACCTGCACCAAATGCAGGAGATAATCAGACTGAATGTTCAGACCAATTCTCATTATCGGCAGGTTCATTACCATCAATTACATTTCCGCTACCACAACCAAATATTTATTCATACTATTCGGCTGAATGGACTCGACATAGCCCAACAGGAACTATTGTGCAACCAACACAATATAATACTCAAGTAATTGATCTGGGTGAGCAAACAGGAAATTACTTTATCTGGCATACTTACAATGATTTTGATGATGGTATAGTTGCTCAAACATGTGAGTTGACAGATACCGTTTACCTGTTTAACAACTCCGTTACATCCGAAGCAGGTAATGACTTACCTGTACAATGTGGTATTGATGATGGAACAAATACTGGTGTTGATTTTAGTTTAAATGCAAACTCTCAATATGCTGGAGTTTGGAATGGAAATCCTGCACCTGGTGCAACAATTACTACTCCAACAGCAGCTAACTCAACTGTAACTGGTGCTTTACATGGCGACCATATTTATGAATGGACAGTATCCCTAACTTATGATGGTGTTACTTGTTCACATGTTGATTTTGTTAGTGTGCCTGTAAGAACTCCAACAAAATCAAATGTTACAGAAGATGAAATGGAAATTTGTGAAGATACAGTTAATTTAACCGCAAATAATCCAAGTATTGGTATAGGTACTTGGACTGAATTACCAGTTCAACTATCAGACCTTATTGAAACTCCAACTGTAAATGCTACAAACGTTTACGGCGTTTCAAGAATAGGAAGCAGTATTTTTGCTTGGATAATTGAAATTGATGGTTGTACATCAAGCGACTCAACTATTGTTACAAACAATACAGTTCTTGCAGACGCTGATGATAGAATAGATGATATACCTTATATATATAGTTTAGCAGAAAATGATACAAGTATTTGTCAAAACTATCTTGTACTTTCAGCAAATGATCCTAACGAATTTAATACTGGTTCTGCTCCATTTCCTACTGGAACATGGCAAGTTTTTGGTGGTGGTAATATATTAAACAGTACATTATATAGCACAACAGTAGAAAATCTTAAAAATACAGGCGATAACAAGAATGAATTAAGATGGACGGTCGAAAAAGGAGGCTGTGAGGCAATAAGCACATTTACAATATATGATTATGAATTTACAATAGATGCTTATAATACAAATCCTGCAACAGATGATAACGAAATGGAATCCTGTGATGGAACAATTATTCTTGACGGAGAACCGCCTGCACCAGGTACTGGAGAATGGCGAAAAGTAAAAGGTGGTGGAACTATTACTATCGAAACGTTATACAATACCTTAGTTACAGATATACCAATTGGCGAAAATATATATGAATGGACAGTATATAGAGATGGTTGTATCGCTATTGATTCCGTAACTGTATATAATAATCAAGTATTTGCAAATTTATCTCAAGATACTTTTAGTGTTTGTATTGATACTACTTCTTTAAAAGCAATTGCACCAGTTGATGGTGAAACAGGATTTTGGTTAACAATCATTGGTCCAAACGTAGATGATGATACTGCTTATAATACCCACGTAGAAGGACTTAATAGTGGAATGAATGAATTTGAATGGACTATTACAAGCGGAAATTGTAGTGATGCTATTAGACATGTTGTTTATAATCAAGGTCCTTCAACGCCAGAAACAGAGGACGATAAGGAAGTTTGTCGTACTGATAATATTTCCCTTAATGCAATTCAACCTACATTAGGTACTGGTGTTTGGACAAATACAGATTGTAATACCGAAGTAATAACAAATGAAACTGATTGGAATGGTGCAGCAACTGTTTCAAGTTTATGTCCAAAAACAAATACTTTTGTTTGGACATTAACTAATGAAGTTGATGGTCTCGTTTGTGAATTAACAGATACTCTTGTTATTATGAATAATACTGTTGATGCAGATGCAGGTGTGAATGACACCATTTGTGCAACATCTACTACACTAAGTGCAACTGATCCATCAACTTTTTATCCAAATATTGGTACAGGTAGATGGGTTAAATGTGGCGGAAATGGAACAGTTATTACTCCAACTGATTTGAATACAGCTGTAACAGGAATGACAAATGCTTTCAACAAATTTTGTTGGATTGTAAAAGAAGGAACTTGTGAAAAAACATCAGAAGTTATTATTATGAATTATACTGTTGATGCTATTGTTACTGATAATGACATAGATTTATGCGATTCTGATTTTCCATATACTTTACCAGGTGTTAACCCAGTTACAAATGATGCACTATGGATTAATGTAGGTGGTCTCGGAAATATTAATGACGATACAGCTTTTAATTCTTCTTACAATGGTTTACTTGGTGGTGAAACAAACACTTTTACGTGGAGAGTATATAATGAAAAATGTATTGATGAAAAAACTGTTTCAATTACAAATAATAGTTTTGATATTAATGCAGGAATAGAACAAAATCTTTGTGTAGATTCTACTCAATTAGGAATAGCTACTCCAGCTGGTGGAGTTTGGTCTGTAATAGCAGGTTCATCTGCTATTACTTTTGAAGACTCCTTTAAAGCAGATACTTGGGTTTATAATTTAGGACTCGGAAAAACGGTATTTGAATGGGCAGTTGATAATGGAATTTGTAACGAAGCAATTACTGTTGATATTTATAATAATTCTCCAAGCGATGCAGTAATAACTGGTCCTGTTCTAACTGAAGTTTGTGAAGGAGAAGTAACATTATCGGCAACCGAACCTACTATATTTACTGAAAGATATTGGACACAAAACAGTGGTGGAGGTGCTTTCCAACAAGTAAATACCGCAGCAGATTTAACTGTTATTGACTTAGATCCTGGAAATAACCAATTTACATGGCTCGTTAAAAACGGAACTTGTACTTCTGAAGATATTATTTCAATTATAAACAATGAAGTAGAATCTTATCCTGGCTCACAACAAATTCTTTGTGATGATAATACATATTTGAATGCTTTAGACCCAACAATAACACCTCCTAATCAAGGTGTTGGTACTTGGACAAATATAAGTAGTACGCAAGATAAAATAGTTGAACCTTCAAATAATCAAACACAAGTAATAAACCTGTCAACAGGTACAACTACTTTTAGATGGACTGTTAATCTTGGAATATGTGAAAAGTCAAATGATGTAAAAATAATAAATAATTCAGTTTCTGCAACAGCCACAGACTTATCTACTGATTGTGAAAGTTTTGTAGTTCTTAATGGGAATGATCCTTCACTATTTAGTGGAAATGGTTTATGGAAAATTGTTGCAGGAACAGGAACAATTGCTTCGCCTTCTGAAACACAATATGATGCAACAATAACAGGAATAAGTAATGAGTCGGCAACAACTCTAAGATGGATTGTTGAAAGAACAAAAGATGGTATTACTTGTATGGATTCTGTGCAAATTGTTGTAACAAATGATGGTTTTGATGTTGATGCAGGTGTAAATGACACTATTTGTGAAGATTTTTATACTATGAATGCAGAAGATACAGGAACAGGAACAGGTCTTTGGGGTTTAATTGGTGGAAGTGGAACAATTGCTTTATCTACCGATAGACAAACTGATCTAACAGGTTTAGCTTATGGAGATAATGTGTTTACTTGGACTATTACACGAGGTTCTTGTTCTTCGTTTGATGATATTGTTATATACAATGCATCTCCTTCTCCAGCCATTATTAATACTGTTGACGGTCAAGAAGTTTGTGATGGTGCGATTACTTTATCTTCTACTCTCCCAAATCCAGGTACTGGATATTGGGATCAAATTAGTGGTGGCGGTTTTGATTTTTCAAAATCTTTATTATCAGTTGTAAATGTTACAGGATTAAATAAAAATGATAATATTTTTGAATGGAATGTTTATAATACAGCTGGCAATATAACATGTACTGATGCTGCACAAATAACTGTAACAAATAATGAAGTTACAAGTATTCCTGGTGCCGATCAAAATATTTGTGAGGACTATACCCAACTACTTGCAGAAGACCCAACAACCTCAGACCCTGATGTTAATAGTTACTATTGGACTAATATGAGTGGTGGTGGAATAACAATAGATGACTCTACCTATCCTCAAACTTATGTAAGAAACTTGCCAGTAGCAATTAATACTTTCCAATGGACTGTAATAAAAGGTGGTTGTTCCGACGAGGAAACTGTAAAAATATCGAATAATGGTGTTAAAGCTGTTGCATTTGGTATTGCTTCAGGTTGTGATACTGATGGTACTTTAAATGGTAATTCTTATTCGGCACCAATACAAGGATATTGGACTATAGAATCTCCTAATATAGCATATTTAGTAGATCTATCAACTGATAATGTTTGTAATGTTGGAGATTTACAATATGGTGCAAATGCTTTTACTTGGCATATAGAAAATAATGACCATCCTGAGTGTACATCTGATACAACAATCTATTTAACAAATTATGGATTTATTGTTGATGCAGATGCAACAATTGTTGGAAATACAAAAAATATTTGTTTAAGTTCTTACAAACTAAGTGAAGATAACCCTGTTACAGGAACAGGTTATTGGACTAAAATAAGTGGACCTGGTGTTGTTACTACTTCTACATCTTATCAAAGTTATGTTACCGATTTAACTGCAACACCTACTCAATTAGAATGGAAAGCATTTAAAGACGGTTGTAATGCAACTGATCAAATTACAATAATTAATAACGGAGTTGAAGCTATAGCTACAAATCCAATGACAACTTGTGATGGTGATGTTGTTTTAGATGGAAATAATCCTGGTTCTGGGACTGGTTTCTGGGAAAAAGTAGTACATACATCTTCTGGAACAATAACTACTCCAAGTTTATATAATACAACAGTAACTGGCATTGATTTAAGCACAACAGTTTCTCTACGTTGGACACTTGAAAGTGCCACAGGCGGTTGTATTGATGATACCATAATTTCAGTAATCAATAATGACTTTGCTTTAAGTGCTGGCACAAATGACACTACTTGTGATGGAACTTATCAATTAAAAGCAAATGATATTGGCTCTGGATATTGGAAAGTTCTTGCAGGAAATGGAGCTTTTACTAATTCCACAGATGCTGAGACTTTAGTATCTAACTTAAATAAAGATGATAACGTATTCCAATGGACAGTAGATCAAAATGGTTGTACCGTTGAGAGTCAAGTAACTATTACTAACAATCAAGTATTTGCAGATGCTGGTGATGACCAATTAGGTTTATGTCAAGATTTTGCTACCTTAGATGGTAACAATCCAACTTTACAATATGTAACAGCAACTGGTGAATGGGAAGCATTTACTAATGGAGGAGACATAACATCTTCATTAGACTTTGACTCTGAAGTAACTAATTTAGAGCGAACCGAAAATACATTTAGATGGCATGTTTATGCAAATATTGGAACAAATGGATGTTCTGATTATGATGATGTAATAATT
>JAOZTW010000738.1 GCA_029938985.1 Bacteroidales bacterium
TTTTGTAAATACTTGTTAATCATACCAACACTGTTTTGTAGGGACTATCAAAAAAAGGGTCTAAAGTTAGTAATAAAATTTTGAAAACCAATTTACTATTTTTTAAAATAAAATAATTGTAATAAATGTAAATATATGTTTAATAAATTCCATTATAGATTAATAAATGTAAATTAAAGTGTTCATTTATAGTTGTTATTGACAGATGTCATGTGCAAAAATTGATAAAAATCATATAAATATTTTTTTGTTTTTTAATAATTATTAAAAAAATATATTAATTTTGAATTTTTAAAATATAAGATAATCTTATTATATTTATATGCAAATATAAAATAAACTATTAATTAATTTTTTAACTATTAACCATTTAATTATTTTTATTATGAAAAGAAGTAAAATTTTTATTATTTCATTATTAGTTATTATGTTTTCATTTTCTGCTTCTGCACAAGATGATCCAAAACCAACATCAGTATTTACATTAGGAGCAGAAATAAGTCCAAGAACAGAATACTATCATGGTTACAAAACACTTGCGTTGGAAGACGAAAAAATGAAGCTGAATACCGCCCAAAGAAGTCGTCTTGTCTTAAATTACAAGTCAGAAAAAATAGTTTCTAAGCTTGTACTACAAGATGTAAGAGATTGGGGTAATCAAAAACAATTAGTAAAAAATGAGGCAGCATCTGTATCAGTACACGAAGCTTGGGGAGAAATGTTTTTAACAAAAAATCTTTCGTTTAAAGCAGGACGTATGGAAATAGTATATGACGACCATAGAATTTTTGGTAGTGTAGGTTGGGCACATCAAGCACGTTCGCATGATGCCGCAATTTTAAAATTTACTAACAAAAAAATGCACTTCCACTTAGGAGGAGCATATTATAATGACAACAACTTTAATGACAACGAAGCTAGTTTTAACAGTTACAGATATTATGATGGACCAAACGCATATAAAGCAATTCAATTCGCACATTTTAATTATAACTCAAAACCATTTAATATTAGCGTATTGTTCTTAAACAACGGTAAATCCGAAAATGAATATAGTGTAATTTACGATGATGTTAACGAAGAAGTGCTTGGAACAGAGAGAGTTGCACAAAATGTAGCTTATAGCCAAACTATTGGAGCAAGATTACAATACAAAAATAATGGACTTACTTTTATAGCTGGTGGTTATTATCAAATGGGAGTAAATCCTTCAAGCTGGGCAACCGCTGTTGATGCAGATGATAAAGAACTTAGTCTTGAAGATACTTTTTTTGAAGATAGGGGTTATGAAACAGACAAAGGAATGGGACAAAAAATTGGTGCTTATCAATTTAATGTAGAAGCTGGTTATAAAGCTGGTCCTGTATATGCTGCTCTTGGTGTAGAAATGCTTTCGGGTAACTCTTATGAAATGGATGCAAACAATACAAGTGCTACTTATGGTAGTGTTTCTGATACTGATGAAAATCAAAGTGCTTTTACTCCATTTTATGGAACAAACCACAAATTCAACGGTTGGATGGACTATTTTTATGTAGGTAATCATACTGGTAATGTTGGTTTAACTGATATTTATGCAAAATTAATTTTAAAACAAGACAAATTTTTTGTTAAACTAATTCCTCATTATTTCATGACAGCAGGTTCTGGTTCTTATTCAACAGCGACTGTAGATGCTGATGGTTTCGAAACTGGTGATTATATTGAAACAGTTTTTGATGGTGGTCTTGGAACAGAGATTGATTTATGGTGTGGTTATAATGTAGCAAAAGGAGCATGTATTCAAGTTGGATATTCTCATTTAATAGCTACTGATTCAATGAAAGCTCTAAAAACTGGTTCAATTGATACAGAAATTAGTGGTTCTCAAAACTGGGCATGGATAATGTTTGTTTACAAACCAACATTCTTCAAACACGAAACGTTTAAAAAATAAACAGAAATAAATAGTTTTGCTTTAGTGTGAAACAATAGACTTTAACAGCATAGAAATAAATAATTTTCTATGCTGTTTTTTTATTTTAAAAATATTTTCATTTAATAAATTTGCTTTTTTCAAATAAAATTTATATGTTTGTATTTGAGAGCATAAAAATGAAAATAAATAAAAAGAAGAGATTATTAAAAAAGATAAAAATATTTTTGATAATACTGCTGAGTACCACTGCTTTTTTTATAATTCAGAACAGACTCAGGAACAGCAATACAGAGCAATCAAGTATAATTTACACTGATACCTTAGGCATATTAAAATAAATAATTGACCAATTTAAACGAAGTTATTTTTGTTTTTACCAATTCAATAAATATAATAATATCAGGATATTTGGGAGGAGTGCATGCAAAACATAATAAATATAGTCTTCATATTACAAGAAAAATTGAAAATATTTATGAAGATATATCGGAATTACCAGTTCCATTAAATACCAAAATAGAAATATTTGATGTTGAGTTAAAAAAATTAGTTTACCAAACAAAATTATTAACTATTGAAAATAGTATAAAAAATAACATAAAAATAAATAATTTATTTGAATGAATTATGTTTTATAAATTAGAAAAAAAAATTGCTGATAAACATGGAGTTATTCAGAGGTTTTCCAATAATGAAAATTACAAAAAAAATGAATATTATCAAAGTAAAATTAATAAAAATAAATTAGTTAATTTAGATGATATAATTCGACTTGAAGTTGATTTGCTGGACGAAGAACCCGCTTTTATAAGAGATTATCATGGTTGGAGTTTTGGTCGTCCAAGTGGTTATCATATGCTTTGCTCAAAAAAATACAATTCTACTTTATCAAAATTGTTGCTACCAAAACATTGTTTTTATA
>JAOZTW010000739.1 GCA_029938985.1 Bacteroidales bacterium
AATCAATGCTTTAATGTTATGATAAAAAGTTTTCCCGACTTTTCAGTACTTTAGTAAAAATAGTTCTCTAATTTTTTAATGAGATTACCAGTCTGACCGCTTGAAGCCATCAGACGGATACCGACACTTTAACTAACAACTAACAACTAACAACAGCAATTTTTTCATCTGTTGTAGAAAACCGTACCCCCATTTCTTTTGCTTTATTATAAATTGGGTCTGCAATTGTTTCGTATCCAGTAACATTTGACATTGTGTCTTCTAAAACAACAAGTTTTTTTATCAGTTCAGGTGCTTCTTCCAAAATTTGTTTTAAGCTATTTGCAACACAATGCGATTTTGCTTCTCCCGACAAATATATGGTGTCGTAATTAGCAAGGGTGTCAATAAATCGTTCATTAAGTTGTGTTTCTGTAATGGTAGGGTCTGGAATTTGAGCTTTAAAAGCACCAAAATGTTCGGTAAACGGATACGCTCCTTTTTGAACTGTTGCATAATAAGTTCCAAGTTTTGCCCACTCCACCATTGCGTCCATAACTGGCGAATATATTGCTGCACCTTCTGAGCCTATCAAACAATGAGGAGGCCAAATTAAATGAGGATATTCTCCTTGTAACTCTAAATCTTTTATATACTTAGCCGTTTTTGCTGGTTCAAAAAGTGGAAGCCATTTTTTTTCTGCAATATCTTTTAAAGTTATTTGAGTAAACGGTTCGGGTTGTTTACCTTGCTCGTTTGCCCAATAATCAGGGTGAGCAATATCATTAAGGTGATGATTATCAAGAGTTACTCCAATAAAATCAAGTTCCTGTTTATTCATTTTTATCCAAACAGACAACCTATTCATGTCTGCCTCAGCTCCTTCTACGTATAATGCACCTTTATTTTTTCCGTATTTATCTCCGGGATTACAGAAATCGTTTTGTGGGTCAATTATTAATAATGCGTTCATTTTTTTTTATTTTTTTCTATGAAATTTTAAAAATTGTTATTATTGAATTGCATATTTTATTCCTAATTCCTTATATTATGCCAAATAGGGTTAAATATTTATCTAACAATCCATCTTTATAAAATAAGAAAAAGCCTGTTAGAATAAATGTTATTAGATTTGCAATAAATGAAATTAATAATAATTTAAAGCCGTGAGTTTCTTTGGTATAGAAAAAAGGAATAAATACAATCCATTCTACAAAAACCGACAATGCAAAGGCTATTGAATACCACAGTAAATTTGTTTCATTGTTGGTATTAAACGAAATAAAAAACAACATAAATGCTGTGGTTGCATTTGCAGTAAAAACAGCAACTACTGATTTCCAGAAGCCAACACCTGTTTTTCCTGTAAACATCCAAAAAATAAATGTTTCGATAAAAAAACCTGCGATTAAAAAAGGTGCAATTATAAGTGTAAGTGGTGTTAATATTGAGTATTCCATTTTTGATAATATTAATTGGTTAATGAAAATAAAATTATTGTTATCTTTTGATATTTAAGGCTACTCTCCTAAAGTTGGTTAATGAAATTCGTGTAAAGTGTGGACACTTTACGCATAAACGACAATGTTACAAACGTCCACATTTGCTATGAGAAGTCATTTACAATTACCTTTGTTCAACCTTAGGTATGTAGCCAATGTTATTCAAGTTTTACATTTATTTTATTGCATTTTTCATCATTACTCCCATTTCGGCTGGTGATTCTGCAACATGAATACCACATTCTCTCATTATTTTCATTTTAGCAGCAGCGGTATCGGCTTGTCCTCCAATAATAGCACCTGCATGTCCCATTCTTTTTCCTTTTGGAGCAGTTTGACCTGCGATAAAACCAACAACTGGTTTTGTGCCGTTTTCTTTTATCCAGTATGCAGCATTGGCTTCCATTTGTCCGCCAATTTCTCCAATCATAACAATTCCTTCTGTTTCTGGGTCTGCCATCAATAATTTTACTGCATCTAAAGTTGTTGTTCCAATAATTGGGTCTCCACCAATTCCTATTGCAGTAGTTTGTCCAAGACCAGCTTTGGTAACTTGGTCAACAGCCTCATAAGTTAAAGTTCCTGAGCGAGATACAACTCCAATTGTTCCTTTTTTGAAAATAAATCCAGGCATAATTCCTACTTTTGCTTCTTCTGCGGTAATAATTCCAGGACAGTTTGGTCCTATCAAACGAGCATCTCTGTTTTGCAAATATGCTTTTACTTTTACCATGTCGGCAATAGGAATTCCTTCCGTAATTGCTACAATAGTTTTAATTCCTGCATTTGCAGCTTCCATAATTGCATCTGCGGCAAAAACTGGTGGTACAAAAATTACTGAAACATCAGCTCCCTCATTTATAACTGCATCTTTAACAGTATTAAAAACAGGCTTTTGTAGATGTATTAAACCACCTTTCCCTGGAGTTACACCACCAATAACATTAGTTCCGTATTCCATCATTTGTTTTGCATGAAATGTTCCTTCGCCACCTGTAAAACCTTGTACTACAACTCTTGAATGCTTATTTATTAAAACGCTCATTTTTTTATGTTTTATATATAAATGTTAATTATTGCTATTTTCAAACATTCAAAAGTAATTTATTTATTAAAATAAACAAAATATTTTATATTTAACATTAATTAACAAAAACAGCAAAACACTTTAAATAAAGTTTTTAAAGCATTTTTTACAATTATTTTTTTTAATTTAC
Source organism: Bacteroidales bacterium (assembly GCA_029938985.1). Taxonomy (GTDB): domain Bacteria; phylum Bacteroidota; class Bacteroidia; order Bacteroidales; family JAOZQN01; genus JAOZQN01. Next base: position 2,699 of record JAOZTW010000739.1, read on the forward strand.
ACGAACTTTTCTTCTTTAACTAAGTTTTTAGTTGTATAACTAAATTATTAGTTGTAGTTTTGTAACATCAAATAAATTAGGAATTAAGAATTGGTTTACACCTGAAAAGTCGGGAAAACTTTTTATCATAACATTAAAGCAT
>JAOZTW010000740.1 GCA_029938985.1 Bacteroidales bacterium
AGGCTTGTAAGTAACTGGCATTCGTTATTGGAGGTATTTCATGGTCAATAGGTAAGATTGGACATTCGTTAGGTATTATATAAACATCTGGCATTATCGCACCAAACCAATTTTCGTTTATTATTTTACCAGCGAGATTAATAGTTAATAATGAACCTGATTCTGTTGAAATCACATTATTTAGAATTAAATTCCCACCTATATTTAGAGTTACATGGCTATTATTATCCACATATAGTTCGTCTGAAACAATGAAATTTCCAAATGTATTTATGGTTTCTGAAGAGGAAAAATACCCATTTCCATTATCTGTTACATAGTCTTCTGTATTATAATTTATAACTGAAATAGTATTAGTCGTTGCTTCAGATTCTATTGGATATCTATATATTCCTATTGCACGATTTGGTTCACCATCACTACCCATAGTAGTAAATTCATATTCAATTAAAAATTTCAAGAAAACTTTACCTTCAAAAGAGGACCCAAATACTATTTCACTTTGACCAGGCTTTAAAATTGATATTACACTATGGCTGAATGAGACAGGTAGGTTTGCTATTCTATTTAATGGAACAAATGGAGAAATATAATCTAATTTTTTTTCCAAATTAGATGTACCATCTGGGTCTATATGAGAAACCTGTAAAGCTACATAAATTTTAGTTTTTTCTATATTTATATTTGCAGCAGGATTAAAAACATATTCAATTTCACTTTCGGGAAACGAAATCATTTTTATATTTACACTTTTACTATGATAATAAGTATTATAATATCCATCATTATTGCTATGAAACCATGAAGAATATGAAATATATTTTTGAGCTTTAGGTTTTTTCAGTAATGCAAAAGTTCCAAGGATTTCATTATAATAGGTGTATTCAGGTCTTGGATTATCCCAATTATCTACTATTGTATTATCGTATTCTTCGGGGTTGTGTTCACTCTCTAAGCTACCAGGAGTGGAAAATGATATTTCATCTCCAGATTGGGCAGCTTTAATAGTACTTTCACCTTCTATTTTCATTCCATTTATTGTCATTGAGGCGGGAGTTGTCTTGGTTCCTGCTTCAGCAATTGTTGCTGAAAAAAAATCAACATAAGCAGCCATCTGTTTTGTTGCATTACCAGCATATTCTTTTTCGTCAATTGTCATCGGCATATTACTCACTATTTTACCAAATGCTTTTATTTGATTTTTTTCTTTGGTTGATAATTTTGGACTTTCAATTAAAATGGCTATTAATTTCATAATATCAACTGCAACAAGAGAATATGTAGTAGGGTTTGGTATTGCAACAGCTACTACTGTGTGCATTAAGGTTGTTGTAAAATTTGACACAAAAGTTTTTGCAATATCATTTTTATTTTCCGTAATAGGTTTCGGGGCTTGCAAGACCTTTCCAATTAAATTTAGTTCTGATTTTTCTAAAAATTCAAAATCAATTTTTAAATTTGATTGAAACACACACACACAAGGATCATAAGATACTGGAATATCTACCCATGTAAATAATTCTGAATTTGATAAATATACAGTTGGGACTTCGATTTTAAAACTTTCAGTAAGCTCACTTAACGGACTAACAACCGAACCATAATTTAATAATGCAGAACAAAAATATCTATTACCATCATAGTACATTGTATTTGAACCTGGACTGCTGTATGATACAGAAACAACTAACGATTCATAATCCTCCTGCATGCTTTGTGCTACAAAAATCCGTAGTTTACTATCATATTTGTTGTAAAGTATGATATATGGTGCAGTCACGTTAATTTCACGAATAGTTCCATCCATTTTAGAACCTAAATTATGTTTTAATAGTTCCCAGCCATCTTCTTGATGAAAATCACTATTTTCATTTTTAGATAATTCAATAAATGGATGCGTAAAATATTGAGGCATTTCAAACGGACTAAGTATTTTATCTTTTTCATATGTTTCAACATTAAAATAGCTGTCGTCTGCATCTGGTTCACGCCAATCAAAAAAGTAATCAATATTATGAAATTCAGATTTTTCAGGATTTACAGGATTATCGGGGTCAGTCGAAATTCCTTTTGGTTGTAATACCGTTTGGCAATATAAAAAATTATATAAAGTTAAAAATATAATTTGTAATAAAAACTTTTTTCTCATGATGATTTATTATAAAGTGAATTTGGTTAAACATAAAGTATTATTAATATATAGATTTTTTTTATAAATAATTGCTTCTTCAATATCTGGATATTGGTTTGGAGAAACAAAATATTTCAATTTTTTTGTATTCCAAACATAAAACAAAAAATTTATATCACTTGTTATATAAGGAAATATATACAAACTATCATTATAACTTAAAGTTATTTTTGCCTTGATATTATCAACTGTATCTACTTTATAAATTTCTATATTATTTCCATTCCATATTTCAGTAGTTTGAGATTCTGCTATTAATAAACCTTCTGTTGTTGATTCAATATTATTTAACATACCTTTTAACATAACTTTTAACCAAGAAGTTTGATTATAATAAAAAAAATGTTTAGAATATCTATCAGCTATTATATATGAGTTATTTAATTTTGTAATATAATTAACTGTATTTATATTAGGATTACTAAAATTAGACCAATTATCTCCATCAAATTTAGCTATTTTTTTTGCCTCAATATTATTTAAAGAATCAAAAGTGCCTCCTGCTAATAAATAATTGTCATCAGCATATAATGTAAATATTTGTCCAATTCCTGTTAGTTTGTAAATATTTGTTACTTCTTTACCATTCCATTCAATCACAACGTCTTTGTAAAATGCAACATCATCACACTGACCTAGAGAAAGAACA
>JAOZTW010000741.1 GCA_029938985.1 Bacteroidales bacterium
GCAATGAAACTAAGAATGGAAGGAGAAGAAAGAGGAATTGAAAAAGGAATTGAGAAAGGAATTGAGACCGAGAAAAAACGTATTGCATTAGAACTTTTAGAAAACAATGTTTCTGATGAAATAATTCTTGCGGTATCTTGCTTAACTCAAAAGCAATTAAATTATTTAAAAACAATAAAATAATTTCTAAAAAATTGACTTTTTAATTCTGTAATAAAAGGGTAGATAAATAATGTACTGATTATATTTTATTGAAATTTAATCATTTAAAAACAGAGAGTTATAACTAAAATTTTTTCAAAATTTATATGTTTTTAATTTAATTATTAAATTATATTTTCTGTTGTATAGTTGCGTTGCCAACTAATTTTTATATTTTTTAACAAAATATATTAATTTGTTGGTGTTTTTTTTATACATTTGCATAACAAAATAATATTTAGATGAAAAACCAACTTTCAGCATTTATCAAAATCATAATAATATCACTATTGTTATCTGTAACTTCTTGCGAAAGCTTTGATCCTGCCAGTAATTTAATAGGTACTTGGAATTTGAGTTCGATAGCAACAAATAATAAAACCACAGAAAGTAATACTTTTGTAAAAGCGGTAGAACAAATAAAATCAACTACAACTATTAGTTTTAATGAAAATAAAACTTTTACAGGAAAAATATGGGGTGATACAGCTTATGGGGTTTGGAATATAAACAGAGAAAAAATGATATTAACGTTTTTTGATGAATCATTAAACTTGAAAATTAAAACTAAGTTAATTTATAATTCAGATACAACTATTTCGTTGATTGAAAAGCACGATTCTATATCTGTAAAAATGGATTTTACTAAAATAACTAACTACGCATATCAAAATAATTGACTAACTTAAGCATATTATAAGCAAATAATTAACGATTTAAATTCGTTGATTATTTGTTTTAATATGCTTTAATAAACACATAAAAAATGATTATAATTTCTTATGCCAAAGAAAATAAAAATGAAGCTAAAAGATTGGTGTCAAAACTTGAAAGCTCAGACTATAAATGCTGGATTGAACCACGAAACCTGTCAAAAGAAATAAAAAGAAAAGATGCGGTTGGAGATGCAATTAAACAAGCAGATTTGATGATAATAATTTTTTCTTCATATACCAATGATTCAGAAGATATTGTGGAACAATACGACCTCGCTTTTGAAGAGGAAGTGCCGATTATTCCTTTTGTGGTAAGTGATTTAAAATTAACTATATCGGTACAACATTTATTAAATACGCACGATTGGATAAATGCTTTTGATACAAGTTTTAACGAGGCTGTTGAAGACCTGATAGACCTTTTGGAATCAGATGAATCGGAGGCAGTTGTGGAGAAATCTGCACCAAAAAGGAAAACAAATACTAACGCACAGCCAAGCAATAGAAAACAAGCATATATTATTGGAACAATTGCTGCAAGTTTTGTTGTTATTCTTGTGGCAATATTATTTTGGCCAGATAACAACGGCTCAGACGAAGGTTTGGTGGGGACTTGGTATTTAGCGAACTACGAAGATAACGGAGAGCGTTCTCCAGACAAAATGGCAGATTATCTTGCAGGAATAGATCAGTTGAAAAGAAAATTTTCGTTTAAATTAAATGATGATAACACTTTTGAACGTAGGGGCTTTGCTCCAAAACCAGAATATGGCACTTGGTCAAAATTTAGTAATAATGGAAAAAACTTTCTGAAAATAGCACAAGAAAAATCCAAGAATGGAGAAGGAGACATACTATTGATTAAAGAGTTTGAAGACGATAAATTAGTATTAGCCATTTCGTCGAATAATAAAGATTCTACTCAAATAATAACAACTTTATATTTAACCAAAAAGTAACAATGATTAAAAAAATTTCAATAATTATTATCTTATTTGTGCCGTTTAATTGTTATTTACTTAAAGCAAATAATGTGTTAAAACCAAACACCTTAGACGAACAACTTACGGGTGTTTGGTTACTTTCTGATTTTGAAGACGATTTAGAGCGTAGTGTTGAGGAAAAAACTATTTTTGATAAAGAAATAGAAGCTTTAAAGCAAAATTTTTCTTTTTTATTAAACTCAGATTTTACATATTCAAGAGACGGTTATACAATATTATACGAAATGGGTAGCTGGAAAACTGTTAAGAAGAGAGGTAAAAACTACTTGGAGCTATCAGATGATAATGGTTTTGATTCAGAACTGATTAAAATAGTTGAAATAGAAGAAAATATGATGGTGTTAAGTTATAAAACAAAATTTAATAAATCTAAAATTATTTCTACACTAACTTTAAAACGTAGTGAAGTTAAGCCTCATTTATTCCTTCAAAATATAGTTCCATATTTAAGCAATAAAGAAATTTACACTTCTAATAACATGAATATTAAACTATTAGGTTCATGGGGATTGTCTGATTATGAAGATAATATTGAACGCAACGAAGAAGAAATAATAGATTTTGAAAATCAAATAGTAACAATAAAGCAAAATTTTGCCCTTACTTTTTATAGAAATCTTAGCTTTGAAAGAAAAGGATTTTCCATTAACCCAGAATATGGAAATTGGAAAATATACAAAGAAGACGATGAGCTTATTTTAGAGCTTGTTCCTATTGGGTATCCAAATGGTGATAAATTAATAATAAATGAACTAACAGACAGTAAGTTGATATTATCTATTACAACTATTAATGGAGAAGACGAAAGTATTACAAAATTAATTCTTTTTAAAAAATAAAAAATGTGAAATAGATTTAATAATTAAAGTTTTTGCTTTCATTTTATATTGATTATCAATAATTTATAAAATTA
>JAOZTW010000742.1 GCA_029938985.1 Bacteroidales bacterium
TTTTTTTTTATGATGAGAGCATTTTGGATTTGGACAAAATATATTAAGGTCTTAGACCTATTTAATGTTGCGTACGCATTTACATATAATCTTATTATCTATCATGTTACAAATATATAAACAGGTAAAAACTTTTGTATGGGTGCTTAATTCTTTTTTTTTCGTACATCGGAAATAAATTTTAAAATTTTGGCAAATAAGTACACATACAAAAGTTTTTACACATTTGTATTTCTTTAATTTATTGGTTTATAGTTACATAATTGTATCATTGAACCATTGAATAATTGTATCATTCCTTATAGTAAAATTTAGCATACCAACACTATTTTGTAGGGACTATCAAAATACAATGTTTTGGCATGTTTCATTAATGGTTTACATTTTTATGAGTTGCCACGTTCTTTAGGTCGTAGATTAATTAACCTTATCCAGCACAGGACTTTAGTCCTTTTTAATACTCAGACTATAAAGGGCTAAAGCCCTATCAGTTCTATATATCAATTTTATCCACGTGCAAAACTGGGTAACTGATATAAAAGGTGTCAACTATTTTTCATTTATTTGAAACATGCCAAATATTTGCAAGTTTATTGAAGAAGGTAAAAGCAAAAAGAACAAATTTGAATCATCAATTATTTGTTTTAAGTGAAAATGAAATAATAACTAACTCCAGAATACACCGTTTTTTTGTTCTTCTATTATTTTAACAAATCTGCAAATAGCGAGCTATTTAATGACTTTTTTAAAATATTTAAAAGGACAAAATAAACAAGTAGATTGGGGTTAGTTATTTTTTCTTTTTCACTAATATGCCTAATGACGATTTTAAAATAATCAAAATGCTATGTAATTCTCACTTATGAAAAACGCCTATTTTTTAGTCTTTATATCTTTCCTTTCTACTAAGTTTCATTTTTTCAGTATCAATCTCTGCTTTTAAAACAAAATAGTTAAGGTTATTGTTTATTGGAATAAATAGATAATCTATTTTTTCTTCTGTTTTTCTGGCAATATCAATTAATCCCAATCCTGCTCCTCCTTTTTTAGAAAGGCTACCATCTCTTAATTGTGTTTTATACATCTCTCTAAGTTCCTTAATAGTTGCATTATTAACAGTTTCAAGTGCACTTGTTAAAGAAGGAATTGTTTGGGTCTCAATTTTATTTGATGTAATTATGTAGTAAATAGAATCTTTTTTTCCTATCATAAAAACTCCACTGCTTTTTTTAACATTAAATTGGGTTATTTCATCAGAATGACGTTGAAGATTTTGTAAAATCTCAACTAAAGTGTGAAAAACTCTCTTTTTGATTTTTTTATCTTCACTATTTTCTGCCATTTGTTCTTCTAACAAAGCAGGAAAAAAGGTAACAATTTGTTGATTAAACTTCCCAATATAAACAATAGATATTCCATTGTCTATCAATTCATCGTACACTGTGAGTACAGCAGTCATAAAATTTCGATCTAATTCCATAATAGCAGAGTTTTTTAGTTAATAATTGAATTTTAAAAAAAGTAAAGATATAAAAAAAATTGTAAAACCATTAATATTTATTTTTTTTTCACCAAAAATAAATAAACTGGAAAATGATCACTGTATCCACCCTGAAAATTATCGCCTACAAAAGAGCGAAATGGGTAACCTTCGAAACGTCCAGTATTTTGAAGCATAAATTTTTTATTAAAATTTTTTGCTTGATAAAATTTGTACGTACTTCTGTCATCTCCTAATAAATCTTTGGTCAATATTAGTTGGTCAAACAAATGCCAAGTATCTCTGTAAGCACCTGTTCCTATACCTTTTTTGTAATAGTCTTCCATTGGGTTAAACATCTTTCCTTCTTTTATCTTTTTCTGTTTACCCACCGTGCCAAGATGTTTTCTAACACTTGCATTTGTGGGGTTGTCGTTCAAATCTCCCATTAGAATAATTTTTGCATTTGGCTCTGATTGTAATATAGAATCAATATGCTTCCGTGCAATATCAGCTGCTCTATTTCGTTGTGGTGCAGAACGTTTTTCTCCTCCTCTTCTCTACGACCAATGATTTACCATAAAGTGCATCGGTTCGCCATCAAAAATTCCTGACACCAATAAAATGTCTCTTGTTAAACCGCCATCGTCCAAATTTATATTTATTGATTTACTATTTGTTACAGTAAAATATTTTGGTTGATAAAGCAGTGCTACATCTATGCCTCTTTTATCTGGAGAATCAAAATGTACTATTTGATAATTCAAAGGTTTTAATTTTTCGGTACTAACCAAATCAATTAAAACTTCTTTGTTCTCTATTTCTGAAACACCAAGTATTGCTGGTCCCGTAGGAACAAATTCTGTACCAATTTGAGAAATCACATCTGACATGTTTTCTAATTTCTTATTGTACTTTTTAGAATCCCATTTTTTATCTCCATGCGGTGTAAAGTCTTCTTGCAAAATTTTATCAGTATCTAAATCAATAATCGTATCAAATAGGTTTTCCAAATTGTAAAATGCTATACAGCCAACCTTTAACTCCTCTTTTTGTGAAAAACTGTTAAAACATATTAAGTTAAAAACAATAAAAATAACTCCAGTAATAATTTTTATTTTCATTATATATATATATTTTTATCTTTGTTGATTAAAAATATTCTTTATTATTAATCAAGCAAAATTTATCTTATTAAAAATTAAATATCTAAAGTTTTTGCCTTCATATTTACCAGATTATTAGATAGTTGTAGTTTTCTATTAAAAACACAACTCCCAGATAATCAACATATTAAGTTTTCACAAATATCACTTAATTAGCATACTGTAAGCATTTTACAAGT
>JAOZTW010000133.1 GCA_029938985.1 Bacteroidales bacterium
TTGGCGTTTTTCATAAGTGTAAAGTACAAGGCATTTTTATTTTTTAAATACCGCAATTTACTTATTGTAAATGAGAATATTAAAATAATCAAAATAACGCAATAATTTGCATTTATGAAAAATGCAAAAAAAAGAAACTGAAGCGAAAACAAGAGTTAAAATAAAAACAACAATTGCTATAATTATTTCGTTTTTATTCATTGATTATGTTCAAGTTAAATTGATTTTGATAATATGAATTAGAATCTTGCTCAGATTTATCAAACGAATACAACTCTAAAACATAAATTCCTGAAGGGATTTTCTTATCAATATTAATTTTAAACTGTTCGCTTTCTCCATCAAAATTACCATCTAATGCAGAGATATTATCAATCTGCAATCTATTATCAATTGTGTCTTTTATAACAAAAGAGTATTTATCTGCCACTCTTGAAAAAATACTTCCACTTAGCTCGTTTGATGTGTCTAAGTTTAGATTAATAGTGTTGGTCTGATAATCAGCATTTTCAATCCACATATTATTTGGTTCAGGCATGTCATAGCAAGTTACTGTTCCATTTCCTGCATTGTTGCAAGATACCACTGCTGAAAGAGTTAATAAAACTGCTCCTATTTTCATTTTTTTTGAAACCCAAAACTTAGATTTTCCACTTGTTAAAATTACAACAAGCGAAACCATAGCAAATACTACCGAAAGTAAAACTATAAAAATTGGTATCAATATTTCGTTTTTATTCATAAGGCAATTGAAAAAAATTGAAAGACATTTGAAAAACAATGGAAATTCAAATTGTTATATTTATTTTCAACAGTATTTCAACAGTATTTCAACAGTATTTCCATTGAATTTCAACAGTATTTCAAGCGTTTTTCAATTAAAAAATATCAAGTAATTCGATTAGAGATTTTATTTCATAAGTTGGTTTGTGTTCCAGGTTTTCTATTCCATCTCTGTTGAAAAATACTTGGTCAATTCCTGCATTTTTTGCTCCAATAATATCATGATCATAATTATCGCCTATTAAAATACATTCTTCTTTTGTTGCTTCTATTCGTTCTAAGCTATATTGAAATATTTCTTTATTAGGTTTTAGCGAATTACACTCTTCTGAGGTAATTATATGAGTAAAAAATCGTTCTATTTTACTGTTACGTATTTTTAAAAATTGAACTTCAAAAAAACCATTAGTAATAATATGAAGTGAGTATTTTTTACTAAGATTTGCTATAGTTTTAAAAGCATCTTTAATAAGTAAAGTTTTTGTAGTAGAACCAGCAAGATATTCTGCATTTAATTTATTTGAAAACTCAGAATCATGAACGTTAACCTCGTCCAAAGTAAAATAAAAGCGATTCAAACCAAGTGTGAATTTAGAAATTTCATTATTTCTATACTGTTCCCAAAGATTGCTATTATGTTTTTGATAAATTTTGTTAAACATTTCAAAATCTTTAAACTTTCTTCCTAAATTTCTATTATCATAAACTTCATTTAAACTTTCTTTTGAATTATGGTCAAAATCCCAAATTGTGTTATCTAAATCAAAAAGAAGGTGTTTGTATTTTTTCATATTATTATATATATTTAGATTGAAATTCAGTTGAAAAACGATTGAAATACTGTTGAAATTCCATTGTGTTTAAACAGTATTTCAACTATATTTCCATTGTATTTCCATTGTATTTCCATTGTATTTCATTTTTATTTTAAAACTATTACGAGAAATTTTGAAGTTTCCCAAAACTTTTCAGCATCTGTTATTTTGAAAGCAATAACTTTGCCATTCTCTTCTACTATTTGATAAGAGCTACTTGAATGAGAAGTCATTAAATCAACTTTTTTGGCACTAATATTAATTTCTGATAATTCTCTAATATCTATTTTGGTAAAATATGTTTTATCAAAATCGTCGTCAAGTTCTATTTTTTTGAAAATACCATTTTTTGAAAGTACACCATTTGCTGTTAATTCTTTTTTTGTTCCAGAAGCGTAGTATGCAGTGTTTAGGAGTTGATCTTGTTCGTCTATTATATTTCCTTGCTCATCTATTTTGTTTCCTTGTTCGTCAACCAAGGTTTCCAAAGTGTCAATATCAGAATTCAAATCTGTAATTTCAGTATTTAATCCATCAATTTTAATATTTAGTTGTGCTAATTCTTCTTTTAACGCACTCATTTCCTTATCTTTTTCCACAATTTGAGAATTAAGAAGTGCTATGGTTTTTTCTAATCTTGAATTATTTGCACCAGAGGATTTTAATTTCTTTTTTAATGCCTGAATTGTTTGTTTGTTTTCCTTCATTAAATCATAAATTGTAGTCATATCATCATTTATCCTGTCTTTAATATTTCCAGACATCTCAGTATCAGGCGAAGTGTTAAAGCTAATAATGTTTTCTTTCTCTTTAATAAAATTCATATTTTCTTGGATTTCATTAAAAGCCATTAAATATTCATCTATTTGTAACTCATCGTATTGAGTTATGTTTCTCAAACTGTCGTTTTCCATAGATAAACGTTCAATTTCTTTAGTTCCACAGCTCATTAATAATAAAGGTATTACTACTATAAATAGAATTGATATGTTTTTCATAATTTTATTTGTTAATTATTAATATATTAAAATTAGTTGTTTTATTGCTGCATGTCTCACAAATGTTAAGCTCAAGCTGTTTTATTTTTTCAAATACCACAGTTTATATTGTAAACGAGGATTAAAAAATTTCAAAATAATGCAAAAATTTGCATTTGTAAAACATGCCATTATTTCTTAAATGTAATATAAAAATTGTTTGCAAAGTTATAAGAATAAATCAAAAGAACAATTTTTTCTTATTAAAATTTTATTTTATTCCTTTCATTGTTAATTGTATTCTTTTTCTTTCTATATCCACTTTTTGTACTTTTACTGTAACATGTTGTTGCACAGATACTACATCGGCTGGATTGCTCACATATTTATTTGCTAATTGCGACACATGAACAAGTCCGTTGGTTTTGATACCTATATCTACAAATGCTCCAAAATTTGTTACGTTGGTTATAATTCCAGGTAATATCATTCCTTCGCTTAGGTCTGATATAGAACCTATTGTTTCGTCAAATTCCAAAATTTTAAATTTCTGACGAGGATCTCTACCTGGTTTTGAAAGCTCGCCAACAATATCTTTTAAAGTTGCTTCTCCAACTTTATCATCTACATAATTATTAATTTTTATATTTTTTTGCAGCTCTTTATCATTAATTAAAGTTGACACATCTGTTTTAAGATTTTTTGCCATTTTTTCTACAATATAATACGCCTCTGGGTGTACCGCACTATTATCAAGCGGATTAACGGCATTTTGAATACGTAAAAAACCAGCTGATTGTTCAAACGATTTTTTTCCCATTGCTTTTACTTTTGTAAGTTCTTTTCTTGATTTGAAAGCTCCGTTTTCGCTACGATAATTTACTATATTTTGTGCCAAACGTGGACCAAGTCCCGACACATAAGTTAGCAAATGTTTACTTGCTGTATTAACCTCAACTCCAACCACATTTACACAACTTTCTACAACATTATCCAAACTGTTTTTTAGCATAGCTTGGTCAACATCGTGTTGGTACTGCCCCACTCCAATAGACTTAGGGTCTATTTTAACAAGCTCTGCCAGTGGGTCTAACAAACGTCTGCCAATAGAAACTGCTCCTCTTACAGTAACATCATGCTCAGGAAACTCCTCTCGTGCTACTTTTGATGCCGAATAAATTGACGCACCACTTTCGTCAACAATAAAAATCTTTGCATCACTTTTGGAGAATTTTTTAAATTTTTTCACAAACCTTTCTGTTTCTTTGCTTGCCGTTCCATTTCCTATGGCTATTATTTCAATCTTATATTTTTCTACTAACTCACTAATTGTTTTTACGGCTTCTAATTCGGCACCGGAACCCGAATGTGGAAAAATAGTGGTATTATGTTTCAAATTTCCTTGTGCGTCCATGCAAACTGTTTTGCAACCTGTTCTAAATCCAGGGTCTAAGGCAAGAACTCGTTTTTGTCCAAGTGGCGGAGAAAGAAGTAGTTGTCTAAGATTTTTGGTAAAAACAGAAATTGCTTCAAGGTCGGCTTTTTCTTTTAATTCTTTACGAACTTCGTTTTCAATCGAAGGTTTTAAAAGTCGTTTATAGGCATCGGCAACAGCCAATTCCACCTGTTTAGAACTATCATTGTTGTTTCGGACAAATATTTTGTTTAAACTATAAATAGCATCTTCTTTATCGGCAGAAATATCTACTTTAATAACTTTTTCGTTTTCGGCTCTAAAAATTGCGAGAACTCTGTGCGAAGGAGCTTTTGTTAATGGCTCGTCAAAATCAAAATAATCTTTATATTTTATGCCAATAGAATCTTTGTCTTTTAGTACTTTGGTAGTAATTATTGCTTTGCGACCAAACAAATTTCTTATTCTATTTCTGGCTTGCACGTCTTCGTTTACCTGCTCGGCAATTATATCTCTTGCTCCTTTGAGTGCCGATTCTATATTTTCTACACTTTCGTTCAAAAAACTTTCGGCAAGCGAGTCAATATCGTTATCTTTTTGTAAAATAAGTTTTAGAGCAAGTGGTTCTAAACCTGCTTCACGAGCTTTTGACGCACGAGTTTTTCGCTTCTTTTTATATGGTAAATAAAGGTCTTCTAATTCGGTTAAACTGTCTGCTTTTTCTATTTTTGTTTTTAGCTCATCTGTCAATTTTCCTTGACTATCAATAGATTTTAGAATAGCTTTACAACGGCTTTCAATTTCTTTCAGTTTGTTGTGCTCGGCTTTTATTTGTGCTATTTGTACTTCGTCCAAACTTCCTGTAGCTTCTTTACGATAGCGACTTATAAAAGGAATTGTAGCTCCCTGCTCCATTAAGGCAAGTGTGTTTTCAACTTGTTTTTCGTTTAAGCCCAATAAATTGGCTATTTTTTGATTGTAATTATTCATTTATGTAGGTTTTTATGTTGCAAGTATTTTTATTAAGGTTTCAAATATTTTTTAGAAAAATTGTAAGCAGTATAAAATCTATCAATAGGTTCGTCTTTGTTATAATTTACTCTACTTAAAAAAGTTTCTCTTTCATATTTTACAAAACCACTATTTATACAAAATATTTCTATTAATTTATTAATTTTCTTTATTTTATCCACGTCTTCAATATCTGAATTAGGTCTGAATTTATGAGTATTAATATCGTAATCAAAAATTTCTTCTGGCGAATATTTTTCGTTATCTGGTTTAAATTCTTTTATTAAATCAATGTTTTTAACACTTTTATCATTGTTAATTTCGTGAAAAACCATAAAAAGATTATCCCATTCACAGTGGAAAATATTTTTTAAGCTTGAATCGAAATGTTCTAAATCTCCTATTTTATCAAGATTATACTTCCTATTAATATATTCGTTTTCATTCCATTTATTCTCATTTATTGCATCAGGAACGCACAAACGCATCTCGGTGTATGCACAAACTCCTTTTTGACAATATAATAAACACATCATTACATCAACTTTGTATGTACTACAAGTTTTGTGAGTTTTTTGTTTTGCTCTAATTTTTTGTAACCATTTTTTATAGTTATTAGATTTAATAATTGATTTGTCTATTTTTCTCATTTTTCAATCCTCCAATCTAATTTATCTCCTAATTTATTTCTTTTAATTATAAGTTTTTTATATTCTGCCGTATTTTGCAAATTTTTTAATTCCATTTTTCTAATTTTGATATTATAATCTGCAAATTTATCAAGCTTTTCTTCTCGTTCTTTATATATTTCGTTGTCTAACTTAAAGACTCTGTGCAGTATATTATCAATATTCAAATATTTTGGAAAAATAGTGTAATTATCAATATGTCGTTCTCCTTCGTAATAAAGTTTTTGTTCTACTTTTCCTGTTTTATTAAATTTTAGTTCTACTATTTCCCAAGGGTCAAAAGCAGAAGCTATTGTAGGAGAATGTGTTGCAAAGAAAAATTGATTTAAAGGATAAGCTTCTACAATAAAATTCACATATTGTTTTTGTACATCTGGATAAAATGAATTTTCGGGTTCATCAATAAGAATAATTGAATTTTTCGGTTTTATTGAATACAAAGGTATAGACCTTGCCAGAATTTGTTTTGTGCCTGTGCTTAAATACTGTGTAGGAATTTCTTTTGAAGTTATTTCTCCATCTTCTCTATATTTATAATTTTCAACAGGAACAAATTTCAAATCTTCTAAAGATGTTGGATCTGTTTTTATTCTTAAATAAAATTTATCTAATATTGGTTTTAAAAATTGATTTAATTCGGCAAGTAAATTGGTATTATCTATTTCCCATTTTTCTATTTTTTTATTTATATTCTCTATTTCTTTTCGGGTATCTCTAATGTTTCTTAAATTTTTAAAATTTTCCGAAATTTCCAAATTAAAATTAATAGCTTTTTCCTGATAATTTTTTAGTTCTTGCAAAATAGAATACCAATGTTCTTTTGGATCGGTTTTGCTAAAATCAATAATTTTGTGGTAATTTTTATCTTCAAATTCTAAAATTTCATCTTTATCAAGTTGTTTAATATTTTCAACCCCATAAGCAGGAAAATTAATTAACGGAGTTTTTGTTATTATTTTATCAAAAAATTTATACCTTAAATTAACAGTTTTGAAATTAGCTTTGGGAGTATTAGAATAGTCCCCCGAAATATTACTTTTTATTATTTCCAATAAGCTGGTTTTTCCTGTTCCACTTTGACCAATAAAACAAATTTTGTCTAAAGGTTGTCCAGCTTTTTTATGTCCTTTTGGATATGTTAAATTTATTTTTAATTTCTTTTTAAATTGATTATAATTTAAAAGTGATATTTCTATAACTCTTTTATGTTCTTCTGGTTTTGATAATAATCTAAATTTATTAAAATATTGTTCAGCTTGTTCTGAGTCTTGAAAATGCTCTTGCAAAAGATTTGCTAAATTATAATAAACTTCTGTATATTCTGGATTTATTTCAATTGCCGTTTCATAATATTTTTTTGCTTTTTTATACTCATTAAAATGGATATGAAAAAGACTTGCTAAATTATTATAAACATAAGCATGCTCTGGTTCCAAGTCAATAACTTTTTCATAATTTTTTTTTGCATTTTCATAGTCCTGAAAATATTGATACAATAAATTTGCTAAATTAAAAAAAGCATTTGCATATTCTGGATTTATTTCAATTGCCGTTTCATAATATTTTCTTGCTTTTTCATATTCTTGAAAATGTTCTACTAAAAGAATAGCAAAATTATTATAGGCTAATGCGTCTTTCGGATTTAATTCAATTGCTTTTTCATAATATTTTTTTGCTTGCTCGTATTGTGAAAAATGATTTGATAATAGATTTGCAAGATTCACATAAGCTTTTTCAAAATTGACATTAATTTCAATAGCTTTTTCAAAATTTATTTTTGACTCTTCATATTCTTGAAAATGAATTTGCAAAAGATTTGCAAGATTATAATAATATAATTCAAAATCAGGATTTATTTCAATTGCTTTTTCATAATATTTTCTTGCTTTTTCGTATTCTTGAAAATGGTCTTTTAAAATACCTGCTAATGTATCAAAAACATGTGAGTTTTTTGGGTTTAATTCTACAACTTTCTCGTAGTATTTTCTTGCTTTATCAAATTCTTTAAAATGTTCGCTCATAAGAATAGCAAGATTTATATATGCTTCTGTATAATTTGGATTTAATTTTATTGTTTTTTCCAAATCATTTCTTGCCGTTTTATAATCTTTTCTTTCGTATGCTTTGTTTGCTTTATTAAAATAATATTCTGCCTTTTCTATTTTCATATTATAAATTGTATTAAATATCTGACATTTTTAAAATATCATACTTGCATTAATTTTTCGCCTAATTTAATTGTTTTTTTTTATTCAAATCAGTTTAAGAATAATTTTATTTTTGTTTTTTTACAAAAGTAATAGAAATTATCTAAAATATAATTTCTAATTAAATAATAAGTTTCTATACACTTCTTTTAATATTGTTTTTTCGTTTGTTTGAAATCTGTTACAGAAAAAATAATCAAAATTTAACAGCATTAATTTTGCAAGAAATGTATAAGATGCATCTTTATTTATTCTATCAATAATTCTATTTACTTCTTTTTGTAATCCATATTTCAATTGTTCGGAGTTTATTTTATCATCGTTAAAAAAGTTGAAGTCAATTTGCATATTATCAAAATGATTTTCAATGATTTTTTTACGTGCAAAAATTAGATTTTTTCTATTTAATTTACATACATCTATTGTTTTTGTTGCTCTATTTGTGATACCTATTATTTCTCCTTTTAATGATATTAAAAAATGTTCTTCTGGTTTAAAATTAAGCTCTTCGGGATTTAAAATTAATGGCTTTTCATTTATCAAATCCAAATAATTGGATTTACATTTTGATTTATCTAAATTATTATTTTTTAAAGGAGGACTATAAATTCGCACTCCGTTTTTGCATATTGGAAAATTTGTTGTTTTGGCAATATTGCAAGCCGAACAAACATAAATCAAATTAGACCATTCATAAGCAAGCCAATAGTATCCATTATGATTGTTATCTTTTTTCACATTTGCTTTTGGTCTGTAATGTTCTACTTGCAAAACAGAGCCTGCCGTTGTATCTGTTTCACAATAAGCACATTTGTTGTTATAAATCTCATTAAGACGTAGTTTAACAGAAGGATGTGCAAAAGTATAATCACTAAAATTGCATTTCCCTTTTTCTATTAATGCTATTTTAATTTTACTGTCGCAGTTTTCTAATGATTTTGGTAAAAGTTTAGTATCTTTTATTACTTTCTTCATCTGTTTTAAATATATTTAAATCATCTCTTTGTGTGGAGAATTTTTATAATGCGATAGCTAAATCCCTCAATGAGAGTTTCATTTATTTTTTGCAATTAAATCTTTAAAAAAAACTTCATCATTTTGTTTTAAGATATTTAATTTCTTGCGAAGTATTTTGTTGTTCTGTATTGTTTCATATCTGTCGGCGGTTTCTACATCTCTAATATCTATTTCGTTACTATTAATGTCATCAAATCCAAAAATTGGAGAAGTCAATAATGAATTTGGAGTTAAAACCGAAATATCTATATCAAAAATTTTGGCAGTAATACCGTCTATTTTATTTCTGTCCACTTTTAAAACTACCGAATTTTTGGGAGCACCAAGCAAAGGGATAGGACTATGAGTGGAAACAATGAATTGTATTTTTGGGAATATTTTTGTTAATTTAATTACCAAGCTACGTTGCCATTTTGGGTGAAGGTGTAAATCAAACTCATCAATTACTACAATTCCAAAAAGTTGATTAAAATTTGTTATTGTAGCTTGTTTTTCAGACAATCTTATTAGCATATCGCCCACCATAGCTATAATACTCTTGTAGCCAGAGGCTAACTCATGAAATTCTTTTAAGTCTGAGTTCTCAAATTCTTCGTATTTTAGTGTTTCGGTAGAGCCACTGCGTTCTACAATAATATCTTTTATATGTGGCGACATTAGTTGTAACAAAATATTTTTTGCACTTTCAAAAAACACTTTTTGAATTTCATCTTTTTCCCATCTTATTAATTTATCCTCAATATCAAACAGTTCGCTATAAGAATTAAAAAGACTATAAGTTTTACTGTTGTTAAACGGTCTAACATTTTTGTTTAAACGTGAAGCACCATAGACAGCAAAATTATCAAATTGCAAAAAAAGTTGTTTATCTGCCCAGTTTTTATTTGTATTTACTCTTGTGCGATTAAAATTTTTATATTCAATCAAATATTTAATTTTTTCCTTTTTATCAAGAATTTGACCATTATCTTTGTTTCCAAAAAAAGCAATTGCAATAGCTTGCAGTATAGATGTTTTACCATATCCATTTTCGCCAGTAAAAAATATCCATTGAGTATCAATAGGAATTTTGGAAATACTAATTTTTTTTATGCCTTGATAATTTTCAATTTCAATTTGTTTTACACAAACATCTAAAATATTCTCTTTCTTTTCAAAAATATTTTCAGTTTCATATTTTGCCAAAAGGTCTAAATAATTATC